>JBKHJU010000146.1:0-5798 GCA_046537985.1 Longimicrobiales bacterium | reverse complement strand
CCTTCGGGTCTTTCCCCGCAGTGCTGGGTCACGAGGTCCTGGCCGAGGTGGAGGCTGCGGGGTCCGACGTGGTGGGCCTCCGACCCGGACAGCGGGTCGTCGTGGATCCCTTGATCTCTTGCGAGGTTCGGGGCTATTCGAACCGGTGCCCGTCGTGTGGCGCCGGCCTCCCAGGCACGTGTGAGCGGGCAGGAGAAGAAGCGCCCCTGGAAGTGGAGGGGCACTCGCTGGCGCCGGGACTCATGATGGGATATCACCGGGACCTCCCCGGCGGGTGGGGTGAACGGCTGATCGCCCACCGGAGCCAGGTGTTTCCGGTTCCCGACGAGCTGGACGACCGAGCCGCAGTCCTCACCGAGCCCCTCTCCACCGGGATGCACGCCGCTCTCGAGTGCCGTCCCCTGGGGGACGGGCCGATCCTGGTCATCGGGAGCGGTCCCATCGCCCTGGGCACCATCTGGGCCCTCCGGAGCGTCGGGTTCGCCGGGGAGATCGTGGGCCAGACGAAGCGGTCCCACGAAGCCCACCTGGCCCGCCTCGTGGGAGCGTCCCGGGTGGTCTCCCCGGGGGACGAGGCCCGGCAGGCTCTCATCGACACCGGAGCGAGTGCCTATCAGCCTCTGGTGGGCCCGGAAGTATACTCGGGCGGCGGCTTTCCCCTCGTCTTCGACTGCGTGGGGAGCCGGAGCAGCCTGGATCAGTCCCTGAGGCATGCGGCGCCCCGGGGGCGCCTGGTGCTGCTGGGGTGCGCAGGTGAGATGAAGAAGCTGGACCTGACGTTCCTCTGGGCCAGGGAGCTCGAAGTGAAGGGCTTCGTGGGCTATGGGAGGGAGCGCTGGGAGGGCGAGGAAGCCCACACCTTCGAGGTCACGCTCGGCGCTCTCCGGAGGACCGGGACACGGGTCCAGGAGATGGTGACCCACGTCTTTCCCGTGGATCAGTATCGGGACGCCCTCTCGGCGGCCGCCGACCATCGAAAGAGCGGAGCGGTGAAGGTGCTCCTGGAGCCCTGACAGCGGAGCTGCGGGTCCGGGAGAGCCTTCCCGTCCCCGGCCTCTCGACCCAGGCGCCTCTCCGGGCCGTTTCCTGCGGGGGCGCCTCGCGGCTGCGGTCGGCGGGTACCGGAATGGCTCTTATTGCGTCCCGGAGTCCGCCGCGGGCTGTCTCACGTCCACGGCCAGGCGCGTGGGATCCGACAGGTGGACGACCCGGTACGCCGTCGCCGCCTCGACGTCGAGGACCCACTCCACCGTCGTCCCCTCGAGGCACGTCAGGTGGACCGAGGTCACGTTACCGAGACCGGTCACGGGAGAGGGAGGCGCTGCGGCGCTCGAATCGGAGGCCACGTCCGGAAGGCGCACCCTCAGGAGGCCCGGACCCCGAGACCGTACGGTGTCTCCACCGACGCAGTGGGGAAGGGGCCGAACGAAGGATTCCACCGTGTGGGAAGGAAGGGCGCCCCCTTCCTCGAACTCGATGATCATCCGGTCGACGCCGGGCACCGAATCGAACGTCACCGAGGTGATGGTTCGGGCCGGCGTCTGATCGGCCCGGGTCTCGGCGGAGATGGCGTTTGTCGTCCAGCGGAGCACGAGGTTGATGTCGTCCGGATCGAGGGTCCCCAGCTCTTCTTCCGCGAGGGTCCCTTCCACCCTTCCGGGCTCGCTTCCCTGGTCGCCGGCCGTTCCTTCGGCCCCCGGCGTCCCTCCGCCAGGTCCGCCCCCTTCGGGGCTTCTCCCATCGCCGCAGCCCGACGCCATGACCGACAGGGCGAGGACGGCCGGAAGGGAAAGGAACCATCGAAGCCGTTCGGGTCGCATCACGAGTCGCCCTCCTCGGCCCCTTCCCGAAGCTGGTCCAGGGCCTTCTGGAGGGCGTCGAATCCCAGGAGGGCGCACTTGATGCGCACGGGAAACCTGCTCACGCCCTGCAGGGCCCGGAGATCGCCCAGGGAGCGGTCCTTCACCGCTTCCTCGTCTCCGTGCATCATGTCCGTGAAGCGTTCCGCCACGGCATCGGCCTCGGAGAGCTCCTTGTCCTTCAGGATCCCGGTGAGCATGGAGACGGCCGCCTGGGAGATGGAGCAGCCCTGGCCCATGAACCCGGCGTCGGTGATCCGCTCGCCCTCCACCTTGAGTTGGAGACGGATCTCGTCTCCGCAGACCGGGTTCGCCATGTGGATCTCTACCGTCCTGTCCGGGAGCTCTTCCTTGTTCCGGGGCTTCCGGTAGTGCTCCAGGATGAGCTGCTGATAGAGGGACTTCAGTTGCGGCTCGGAGACGCCTTCGGGTTTCGTATGTGCCATGATGGGAGCCCGGCCGGTCAGCTGAAGATGCTCTGGACCTCGCGGAGCGCCTCGACGAGGCGGTCCACGTCGTCGGTCGTGTTGTAGAGATAGAACGACGCCCGGGCGGTGGCGGCCACTCCGAAGTGCTTCATGACGAGCTGGGCGCAGTGGTGCCCGGCCCGGATCGCCACTCCCTCCGAATCCAGGATCGTGGCGACGTCGTGGGGGTGGGCGTCTCCCACCAGGAAGGAGATGGCTCCGGAGCGCTCCCCCAACTCGGTCGGACCCAGGATCGTCACGTCGTCGATCCGGGACAGCTGCTCCAGGGCGTACGCCAGCACCCGGTTTTCGTGTCGCCGGAGGGCGTCGTGGCCGATCCGCTCCAGGTAGTCCACGGCGGCCCCCATTCCCACGGCGCCGGCGATGTTCGGCGTGCCGGCCTCGAACTTGTGGGGGACGGCGGCCCAGGTGCTCTCTTCCCGCTCCACGATGCGGATCATCTCGCCGCCGCCCTGATACGGGGGCATCTCCTCCAGGAGCTCCTTTCGGGCCCAGAGGGCTCCGATTCCCGTGGGCCCCAGCATCTTGTGGCCGCTCAGGGCGTAGAAGTCGCACCCGATCTCCTGGACGTCCACCGGGAGGTGGGGCGCGCCCTGGGCGCCGTCGACCAGGAAGAGGGCTCCGGCTTCGTGGATCCGGTCGGCGATCTCGGCGACGGGGTTGATGGTGCCGAGGGCGTTGGAGACGTGGTTCAGTGCGACGATCCGCGTGCGATCGCTCAGGAGCTCGTCGAGCTGTTCCAGCCGCAGCCGACCCTCCTCGTCGAGCTCGATGAAGCGGAGGCGAGCCCCGGTCCGCCGGGCCAGGAGCTGCCAGGGAACCAGGTTCGAGTGGTGCTCGAGGTCCGAGAGGAGGATCTCGTCACCCTCCGCGACGTTGGCCGGCCCCCACGCTCCGGCCACCAGGTTGATGGACTCGGTGGTTCCCCGGGTCCAGACGACCTCGGCGGCCTCGGCGGCGCCGACGAAGTCGGCGAGCTTGCTCCGTGCCCCCTCGTACGCTTCGGTGGCCCGGCGGCTCAGCTCGTGGATCCCCCGGTGGACGTTGGAGTTGTCCCTGGCGTAGTAGGACTCGAGGGCCTCGAGGACGGCCCGGGGCTTCTGGGTCGTGGCGGCGTTGTCCAGGTAGACCAGGGGCTTTCCGCCGACCCGTTGATCGAGGGCCGGAAAGTCGCTCCTCAGCGTCGCCGGATCCAGCTCGGATGCCGTCTTCGCGGCAGTCGTGGGCACGCTCAATCGACCTCGGCTTCAGTCCATCTTCACGAAGATCTCGGAATCCCGGACGTCCACCTCGTACGTCCGTACACCCTTGATGGCCGGAAGCTGCGTCGCCTTCCCGCTGGTGACGTCGAAGCATGCCCCGTGGTAGATGCACTCCAGGGTCTGGCCGTCGAGCTCCCCGTCCGAGAGGGGGTATTCCTGGTGGGAGCACTGATCCTTCAGGGCGTACACGTCTCCGTCCACGTTGGCCAGGACGATGGCCGCTCCGTTGGCCCGGACTCCGAGAAGGGATCCCGCTGGACAGTCGTCCAGCGACGCCACTCGATGCCAGTCAGACATGGCCCAGCTTCTCCTCGATGATGCGGGTGACCTTCTCCACCACGCCTCCCAGAGGAAGGCGTCGCAGCACTTCGCCCAGGAAGCCGAGCACCACCAGGCGCTCGGCCGCCTGGCGACTCATACCCCGGCTCATGAGGTAGAAGATGGCGTCCTGATCGAGCTGACCCACCGTGGCGCCGTGGGAGCAGCGGACGTCGTCGGCCTCGATCTCCAGGTTGGGTAGGGAATCGGCCCGGGCCTCGCCCGAGAGGAGGAGGTTGCGGTTCGTCTGGTACGCGTCGGTCTGCTGGGCTCCCTCGTGGACCCGGATGATCCCCCGGAAGACGGCCCGGGAGTTCCCGTCCAGCGCTCCCTTGTAGAGGAGGTCGCTGAAGGTGTGGGGCGCCACGTGGTCCTGACTGGTGTTGTGGTCGAAGTGCTGCTCGCCGTCGCCGAAGTAGAGGCCCAGCATGTCGCTGTTGGACCCGGGTCCCAGTAGACGGGCGTTCAGGTCCACTCGGGTAACCGAGCCGCCCAGGCTCACGTTCAGGGTGTCCAGGGTCGAGTCCCTCTGGGCCAGGGTCCGCTGGTGCGCCATGTAGAAGGCGCCCCGACCCATGCGTTGGAGGGAGACGTACTGCACCTGGGCGTCCTGCTGGGCGATGATCTCCACCGCCGACATGGCCAGGGACTGGGCGTCGAGGTCGGGCGAGAGGATCTCGTCCACGTAGGACACCTGGCTTCCCGGCTCGGCGACGACCAGAACCCGGGAGAAAGCCGCCACACCGGCTTCCGACAGCCAACGGGTCACCCGCACCGGCAGCTCGAGGCGGACGCCCCGGGGCACGTGGAGGAGGACGCCGTCGGTCCAGAGGGCGGCGTTCAGCGCCGGAAATTTCCCCGCCTCGGCGGGGACCGCCTTCGTGGCCAGGTGGTCCCGGAGGATCTCCGGATGCTCCTCCACCGCGCGCCTGAGCGAGGTGAGGATGACGCCCTTCTTCGAAAGGTCGTCCAGGAGATCGGCGTGGACCACCGCACCGTCCACCTCGACCAGGTGGCCCGACGCCTCCCGGTCTTCCTCCATGGCTCTCCGCACCCGGTCGGGCAGCCCCGAAACGGGTGCGTTCAGCGTATCCGACGCCTCCGGCGACAGGAGCCGCAGCCTCTCCAGATCCAGCTTCCGGGAGAGGTCCGTGTAGCGCCATTCCTCGAGGCGGGTCGTCGGCATGGGGGTCCGCTCGTACGTCTCCCACGCCTCGATCCGGCGCTCCGCGAGCCATTCCGGCTCACCGGCCCCGGCCGCTTCCGCCGCGTCCCGGCTAAGCGCCCCGGTCACGCCCTCCATGAGGCCGATTCCGCTCTCCTGGGTGATCGTCCCGTCTGCCATCTATTCGACTCTTCCGTTGCGTTTCAGGGCTCCGCCGGCGCGGCCGAGAACCCGGCCCGCCGGCGGAATGACAAATGGTCTGAGGAGCGTCAGTCTGGATGCAGGAGTAGGCGGGCGAGGATGGGCGCCGAGGCGTAGTGAAAACGTAGTGAAAACTACGTCGCAGGCGACCACCCGGAGCTCAACGACCTACTGCGCCAGAATGACGCTCCTACCCGACTGAGCCTTCCATTTCCAACTCGATGAGCCTGTTGAGCTCCACCGCGTACTCCAGCGGCAGCTCCTTGGCGATGGGTTCGATGAAGCCCCGGACGATGAGGGCCATGGCCTCTTCCTCGTCCATGCCGCGGCTCATGAGGTAGAAGAGCTGTTCGTCTCCCACCTTCGAGACCGTGGCCTCGTGGCCGACGTTCGACTCGTTCTCCTCGATCTCGATGTAGGGGTAGGTGTCGGTCCGCGACGTCTCGTCGATGAGAAGTGCGTCGCACTCCACGTTGGAGCGCGCGTTGATGACGCCCTCGTAGAC
>JBKHJU010000145.1:0-5810 GCA_046537985.1 Longimicrobiales bacterium | reverse complement strand
CTATACGATCTTCGCAGGCGATTCCGTCGTCGCCCGACGAGCGGTCAACTATCCCGTCGAGGAATCCCGCTTGGAGCGGCTCGACTCCCGGGAGGCGCTCCAGCGTCTTCCTCCGGCCGCGCGGTGGGTCTCCGATCCCGCGTCATGGAGCCGCGAGATCTTCCGTCAGCGCCGGGGTCGGGAACCGTGGCGTCTCCTCCTCATCGCAGCCGTTCTCGTCCTCGTGGGCGAAGGCCTCGTCGCCTCCGGAGGAGGTAGGTCGACCCCCACGAGAACGCCGGGGACGTCGCCACGAGCGGGTGACCCGGCTTCGGTGGCCCGACGACCGTAGTCATCGAGGAGCCATGGGAAGTCATCGAGCCGGACCATGTCCCATAACGTGATCCTCGAGGCCCTGGCCTCGACGCCGACCATGTACACGCTCCGGGACTCCATTCCCGAGCCGGGCGAGACGTACGCCGTGGGCGGGGCGGTGGGATCCCTGGGACCGGTGATCGCCGGGGCTCTCCACCGGGAGTTGACCGACCGAATCCTCGTCTGCGTGGCCGCCGATCCCACCGAAGCCGCCGCCGTCGAGGCCGACCTCACCTCCCTCCTCGGGGAGGGTGAGGCGGCCCTCTTCCCCCAGCGGGAAACACTCCCCTACGAGTGGGGGGAGCGTCACATCGAGATCAGCGCCCTCCGCGTGGAGGCGGCCGAGGCCCTCCTCAGCGGCCGGAGCCGCGTCCTGGTGACGACCCTCCGGGCCCTCCAGGAGCGTACGCCCGTGCCCGCGAGGCTCGCCGAGCTCCGCCTGACCCTGGCCAAGGGAGACGAGCCGGGCTTCTCCCGACTCCAGGAGATCCTGGAGGAGCGGGGCTTCGACAAGGTCCCCCTCGTGGAGGAAGTGGGACAGTTCGCCGTCCGCGGCGGGATCGTCGACCTCTTTTCCTTCGGCTCGTCCGATCCGATTCGCCTCGAGTTCTGGGGAGACGAGATCGTCTCCATCCGACGCTTCGACATCCTGGATCAGCGCTCCATCGGCGAGGTGGAGGAGATCCACGTCCTGCCGGTGGACTTCCGGGACGCGAGCCGCAGCGGGGCCGCCGCAGAATCCGCGTCCCGGTCCGTGGAGGCGTCGGGAGAGTTCGTCGCGGTTGAGCCGGTGGCGGTGACCGGCGGAGCTTCGGCACCGCCCCCGGACACGGCTCGCTCCCTCCTGGAGCTGGTCCCTTCCGACGCCATCCTCCTCCGGGGGGGCACCGGGAGTGACACGGGGAACGAGCTTCGCCGGACCTGGGAGCACGTGAACCGGATCCACGACGAGATGGTGTCGGACGGCCGGAACGTGCCGCCGGCCGAGGCGCTCTTCCTGGAGCCGGAAGCCTGCCGGACCCTCCTGGAGCGCCACCCCCAGCTCCTCGTCCGGGAGGAGTGGACGGGAGATGTGGTCCTCGACTCCGAGCGCCCGCCGGAGATCGACCGGGACATGGACCGGCTGCGAGTCGTCCTCCGGGAGAGCTCCGGCCGGGGCGCCCGCACCCTCCTCCTCTGCGACAACCAGGGGCAGGCCCAGCGCCTCGAGGAGATCCTCGGCGGACCGGGCTCCCTTCCCCGGGGCGTGCAGGTGGCGCTCGGCTCCCTGGCGGGGGGATTCATCCTCTCCTCGTCCGAGCCTCCCCTCACGGTCCTCACGGATCACGAGATCTTCCGACGCTCCCGCCGACTCCGACGAGGACGTCGATTCCGGGGCGCCGTCTCCCTCGAGCGTCTGGCCCAGCTCAAGCCCGGGGAGTACGTGGTCCACATGGACCACGGGATCGGACGGTTCCGGGGGCTCGAGCGGGTGAACGTGGCCGGTGAGGAGCTGGAAGCGCTGGCCGTGGAGTACGCCGACGGCGAGATCCTTCGGGTGCCCACCCACCGCCTCGATCTGGTCGAGCGCTGGGTCGGGTCCTCGGAGAACGCCGAGCCCCCTGCGGTACACCGGATCGGTGGCAAGCGCTGGGAGCGCCTCCGGAACAAGACCGAGGCGGCCATCGAGCAGATGACCGCCGAGCTCCTCGAGCTCTACGCTCGCCGGGAGAACGCCGACGGCTTCGCATTCTCTCGGGACACCCGCTGGCAGAAGGAGATGGAGTCCTCCTTCCTCTACGAAGACACCCCTGACCAGCGGTCCGCCACGGAAGAAGTGAAGAGGGACATGGAGGCGGCCATGCCCATGGACCGGCTCATCTGCGGGGACGTGGGCTATGGAAAGACCGAGGTCGCCATCCGAGCCGCCTTCAAGGCCGTACAGGACTCGAAGCAGGTGGCGGTCCTGGCCCCCACCACCATCCTGGTGGAGCAGCATCGGCACACGTTCGAGGAGCGGCTGGCCGACTATCCGGTCCGGATCGCGGCCCTGAGCCGCTTTCGGACCCGGAAGGAGCAGGAGGAGATCCTGGAGGACCTGGCATCGGGAGAGATCGACCTGGTCATCGGCACCCACCGCATTCTACAGGAGGACGTGGAGTTCCACGACCTGGGGCTCCTGGTCGTGGACGAGGAGCAGCGCTTCGGCGTCCGCCACAAGGAGAAGCTCAAGAGGCTGAGGACCGCCGTCGACGTCCTCACGCTGACGGCCACGCCGATTCCCCGGACCCTGCACCTCTCCGTCTCGGGACTCCGGGACCTGACGTTGATCCGGACCCCGCCCCGGGACCGGATGCCGGTCATCACCCACGTCCTCCGGTGGAACGACCGGATCGTCATGGAGGCCCTGGAGCGGGAGCTGGACCGGGGCGGACAGGCCTTCTTCCTCCACAACCGAGTGGAGACCATCCATTCGGCGGCCGAGCGGGTCCGGCGCCTCGTTCCCGAAGCGGCGGTAGACGTGGCCCACGGCCAGATGTCGGCCGGCGAGCTCGACGAGGCCATGCGGGCCTTCGTCGACGGCGAGACCGACGTCCTGGTCTGCACCTCCATCATCGAGAACGGCCTGGACGTCCCCAACGCCAACACCCTGGTGGTGTACCGGGCCGACCGCTTCGGCCTCTCCCAGCTCTACCAGATCCGGGGCAGGGTGGGCCGTTCCGACCGGCGGGCCTACTGCTACCTGATCATCCCCGAGGACATCACCGAGGACGCCCAGCAACGGATGAAGGTCCTTGAGCACTACACGGAGCTGGGGAGCGGCTACGAGGTGGCACTCCGGGACCTGGAGCTGCGGGGAGCCGGAAATCTGCTGGGCTCGGACCAGTCTGGCTTCGCCCACGCCGTGGGGCTGGACACATACATGCGCCTCCTGGAGAAGACGGTGGAGCGCCTGAACCGGGGCGAGGACGAGACGGCCCACCCGGATCCGGATGTCTCGCTGGGGGGATCGGGTTATCTTCCGGACGACTACGTGGCGGACTCCGGCCAGAAGCTCCACCTCTACCGGCGGATCTCGAAAGTGCGGCAAGGCTCGGAGGTGGAGGAGCTCCGAAGCGAGCTCGTGGACCGGTACGGCCCGGTCCCCGAGCAGGCCGCCCGGCTCCTGGACGCCGCGACCCTCAGGATCCTGGGAAGGGAGCTCGGAATCCAGCGTGTCATCGTCCGGAAGGACGAGGCCCGCCTCAACTTCCGCGGCGGTGTGGTGCCTCAGATGTCGCTCCTGCAGCGTCCCCTGGAGAATCGACAGCTTCGGGTGGAGGTTCGGAGGATGGACCCCTTCTCCATCACCGTCACGCCGGGAGGTCCGGAGCCGCTGGTCGAGACCTTGATCCGGGCCCTGGACGTTCTGGTCCGGAGAACCGCGGATGCGGCGGCGTAGGCACATCCGTCCGGAGCGTGAATACAAGGGAGTGGCGCACGGGCCCGAGAGAGGTCCCCGGCGTCCTGATGAATGCAGCCAAAGGAGACCATTCGATGTCCACGCTCTCAGCAAACGGCGGACGTTCCGCCCTTCTCCTCGCCGGCCTCCTCGGACTCACGGGGCTCACCGGCTGTGAGGCCGGCCCCCCCGGGGACGTGGTGGCCGAAGCCGGAGATTACACGCTCACGGTGGACGAGGCGGTCTCCCTCCTGCAGACGGGACAGGGGATCCCCGACAACGAAGAAGTGGTCCGGCTCGTAGCCGACCTCTGGGTCGACTACACCCTCCTGGCCGAGCTCTATCAGCAGGACAGCACCTTCCAGACCTTCGACGTCTCCACCCTGGTGAGCACCCAGCTCGACCAGGACCTCCTCCTGGCGTACAGGGACTCGATGGTGGAGGCCGACACGGTCTTCACCGACGAAGAGCTCCGGGCCGCCTTCGATCGGGCCGATCAAGGAGTCCAGCTCCGGGCCCGCCACATCCTTCTCTCCTACCCCGAGAACGCCACCGAGGAGCAGCGGGACAGCGTGGAGGCCCTGGCCCGGGAAATTCGCCAGCGCGTGGCGGCAGAAGAGGACTTCGCCGCCCTGGCGAGCGAGTACAGCGACGACCCCGGGAGCGCCGCCCGAGGGGGCGATCTGGGCACCTTTGGTCGCGGCCGCATGGTCCCGTCCTTCGAGGAGGCGGCCTTCGATCTGGCCGAGGGAGAGGTCAGCGAGCCGGTGGAATCGCCCTACGGCCTCCACATCATCCAGGTTCAGGAGCGGATCACCCAGGACTTCGAGGGGAGCCGGGAGCGCTTCGAGCAGGAGCAGAGGGCCCGGGCGACCTTCGAGGCCGAGTCCGTCTTCATCGCGGGCCTCGAGGACGAAGCGGGCCTCGAGCTTCAGGACGACGCCATCGAGATCACCCGGGCCCTGGCGGCGGAGCCGGGTGAGCTCCCATCGGGAGCGGACAGGGACGATCCCCTTGTCTCCTATCAGGACGGGGCCCTCACCGTCGGCGAGTACCAGGACTTCATCCGCACGAGGCCGGCCTCCGAGCGATCCCAGATCGAGGGGGCCACGGCCCAGCAGATCGAGGGCGCGATCATGAACCTCTCCCGCCGGGACCTCCTCCTCCAGCGGGCGCGGGAGTCGGGGATGGAGCTCTCGCAGGCCCGGGGCGACACCCTCCGGGAACAGGTCCGGGCGAACCTCCGACAGGCCGGACGTCAGCTCGATCCCTCCCAGGCCGTCCGCCAGGAGACAGAGTCCGCGGAGGACGCCATCCAGACGACGGTCATGGACGTGCTGACCCAGACCCTCCAGGGGGCCCGGGCTCCGCTGCAGCTCGGTGGGCTCTCCTACGTGCTGCGAGACCCGGTGGAGGTCGAGATCTACGACGAGGGAGTCCAGCAGGTCCTCCAGCGGATCCAGGAAGCGTCGGCCCCCTCCGCACCGACGGCCCCGGGCCAGGGCGACGGAGCCGGCCCGGGCGCCTCCCCGGGCACAACACCGGGCGGGGGAGCCGACGGCGGTACCGGCGGCACGGGTGGCGGCAATTGAGGAGCCGGCCCGGGGCCCCGAGGTTCACGCCCCGATTCGGGGAACTCCGGGTTCCAAAGGGGTTTCTAAGAGGGTGTCCGGGACCGTTTCGGAGAACCACGATCCAATGAGCCGCCCTTCAGCCCGCTTCGAGATGCCGTCGTTCCGCTTCGACATGCCGTCCATCTCCGTCGTGCTCGTCGCCACCCTGGCGACCATGGCCGGAGGGGCCACGCTGCTCTCACCGGCTCCGGCATCCGCCCAGCAGGCCAGTCCCCTGGCACTCGAGGGCGAAGAGGGGCTCGTGGACCGGGTCGTGGCGGTCGTGGGCGACTCGGTGGTCCTCGAGTCCCAGCTCCTCGACCGGATGCGGGAGCTCCGGGCCCAGGGAGCCCAGGTTCCGGACGATCCGACGGCCCTGGCCCGATTCCAGCGGGATCTCCTCGAGAACCTGGTCAACGAGC
>JBKHJU010000144.1:0-5818 GCA_046537985.1 Longimicrobiales bacterium | reverse complement strand
GCCCGGGCACCGTCTCCAGGAGCTCGCCCTCCCGCACCAGGGGACGGAGCCGGAAGTCCTGATGGCCCACGAGGCCCTGGGAGGCCGTGACGGCGATGTCGGTGAGGTCGTCGAAGCGTCCCTCCACCACGAGGGGCTCAAGGACGTAGATGGATGCCGAGTCCCGGGCGATGCTCGGGCCCTCGGCCGCATCTCGGGCGTCCTGGGCCCCGGCAGGTTGAAGGATCGTCGCGAGAAGTGTCAGGACAACGGCAATGGGACGACCGGCGGAACGGCCGATCGAGATCGTAGTGCGCCACATGGCGAACCCTCCGTGAGTCGCATGAATCGGGCGCTCGGCGTACTCCGAGCCGTCGAAGGAGGGAGGCCCCGTGGGCACCCCCGGATCGGGACCCGGGCGCACGGCCGAGCGATGAGTTGCGGGTGCTCTACGGAGTCAGGCTCGCGGAGGAGGAGGATCCGGAGACCGTGCCGTCACGAGGGGCGAACCGGCATGGTTCGCGGCGGCGTCCCCGGGGCGGACGATCGAGGACGTGAGATGGGTGGGAGCGGACGGCAGGTGGTTATCCAACCCCCGATCCGGTGACGTCGGCGGACCGATATCGGACACTCCGGCGTCGCCGGCGGCCTCCAGGAGCGCGTCGACGGCGCGAGTGTGCTCGTGGAATTCGTGGGATGACGGAGCGGCCTCGGGGGAAAGCGACGAAGAATCCAGGCGGTTCGCGGCGGCGTGTCGCGCGTGCCGATGGCCGTGCACGCTGGCCGTGTGTCCGTGCTCCGCGAAGGTGGGGTGGCGGTGGTCGGCGAACGTCGAGTCGCGGCGGTCGGAAAGGGTCGGGTGCCCGTGACTCGCGGCGCTCCGATGCTCGTGGACGTCGGCGCTCGGTTTCTCGTGGCCGGCGCCCTGGTGCTCGTGGGCCGCCGGCGCTGGAGGGCGCGCTCCTTCCGGGACGGGCACGTGGGACCCGTGGGAGTGGAGGTGGGACCCGTGGGAGTGGAGAAGGTAGTCGAGGCTGAGGCTGTCGGAGAAGTGATAGAGGCCGTGGGTCAGATCGGCCATGACGGGAATCCCGGAAGGAAACAGCTGGACACACAGGACCACCGCCGCGAACGTGCGGAACGCAGGTCCCGGTGTGCTCTTTCGATCTCTCATCGACGACCGCCGGTCGCTCGAGCGGACCCACCGATCCGGTAGGACGTCCGCTCTCCGGGAATGCGGTTCACAGCCAAGCGACATGGATACCTGGATCGGTCGCCCGGGGCAACCCGCCAGCTCCCGGCCGCTCTCGGGCCCTCGAAGCGGACCTGAAGGCCCAGCGCCACGCCCTCGATGCGGTCTCCTCCACCATCCTGTATATTGACCCGCTCCTCGTCCGGAGCGGGGTGTTCTTTTCAACGCGTCCCGGCGACGAGGTGTCCGACTGGACGCCCCCCCGGGCGATCCATCCCATTCGAGCAATCCGAGCGGTCAGCCCGCAGCCGGATCGCCGGAGGACGGGAAGGGAGCCTCTCGCGGGATGCCATCCATGCTCAAGAACACCATCTTCCGGACGCCGACGTAGGAAGGAAGAACGAGAAGCGCGCGAGATCCCGGACGAACCTGCACGGACCCATCGAATGCACGAGACGGTCTCACCGGAAGCCCACGGCCTCATCGATTACGTGACGGTCGTGACCTTCGCCCTGGCTCCCACCCTCTTCCAGTTCGACGGGGTCCCGGCCCTGGTGGCGTGGGGTCTCGCCGGCGCCCACCTCGTCCTCACACTGTCGACCCGCTTTCCAATGGGTCTCTTCGACGGCGTCCCCCTCCGGGCCCACGGGGTGGTGGAGCTGGTGGTGAGCGTGGCCCTGATCATCCTCCCCTGGGTGGCCGGTTTCGTTCAGCCGGGTGCCCAGTGGTTCTTCCCCGTCATGGGCATCTTCGTATTCCTCATCTGGCTCCTCTCCGACTACCGCCAGCTCGAGCCGTTGGGCCTGGCTCCTGCCGAGGGCGCGCTCCCGGCGTCCCGTGGACCAGGGGCCGCCGAAGACGCGGCGGAGCTCCCCCGAGGTGCGACCCCGGAGACCCGGGCGTCGGCGGAGGACGGGCCACGGAAGGAGGACGGGGCGTCGGAGAAGGAACGGTCGAGCGAGGCCCGACCGCTCGAGGACGGGTCACAAGGCGATCGGGTGCCCGAAGGCCCGTCGCAAGGAGACGACCCGCACGGTAACGCCGCCGGGGGAAACGTATCCGGAGCCGGTGAGACGGAGGAGCGGGGGTCCGGCTGAGGGACCGTTCCCGCCTCGGGGGGCCGATCGCCCACGGGCTCAGCTCGGAATCCCGGCCCGAACCTCTCCGTCACTACGTTCCGTCCCGGAGCCAGCCCGCCTCTCAGAACGACATCCTGTACATGATCCGGAAGTCCCGACCCGGAAGGGGCGCCAGCTCCTTCAGGAGGGACACGTGATTCCGGGCTTCGGTGTCGGTGAGGTTCCGACCCTGTAGCACGATCTCGTGCAGCCAGCCGTCGAGGAGCAGGCGGTAGCCCACTTCGGCTTCCAGCATGGTGTAGCCGTCGGTGGTCTCCTCGAATGCTGCGATCCGGTCCTGCTCCGAGACCCGCCGGACCCGGACGGTGCCGTTCCAGGGCGGACCCTCGTAGCGAAGCCCCGCTCCCACCCTCAGAGGCGGAATGCGGGGCAGGGGCTCGTCCGGCGCGGTCAGCTCGGCCCGCACATAGTCCGACAAGAGCTCCGCCACGACGTGGCGGGTCCCCCGGTGGAAGAGCTCCACGTCGGCGTGGGCCTCGAAGCCCGTGAAGAGGGCGTCGGCCTGTTCGTACCGAAGCACCGGAAGGCCGTCCTGCTCGGCTCCGGTGAATCGCTGGAAGATGAAGTCGTCGAAGCGGGTCACGAAGCCGGTGAGCTGGGCCTCCACCCGCTCTCCGTGGACGTGGAGGGTAGCGTCGGTGCTCCACCCCACCTCCTCGGTCAGGTTTCGGTCGCCGATCTCGAAGGCCTGGGTGGCCAGGTGGGGACCGTCGGAAAAGAGCTCCTCGGCAGTGGGAAGCTTCACCGACCGGGAGAGGGAGAGGGCCAGGGAGACGGCATCCGAGGTCGGCCAGTTGACCCCGGCCGATGCCGACAACCCCTCGAAAGCCCGCTGGAAGCCACCGGTCTCGTCGGTGGACTCCTGGTGTTCGAACCGACCACCCACCTGGACGCTCACGTCCCCGATGTCCGCCTCTTCGAAGAGAAAGAGGCCGAAGAGGTCAGTCGTGTTGGGGGGGACGAAGGCCTCTTCCCCGATGGCGGCGAAGTCCCGGCTCAGGAGCTGGATTCCCCCCGCCCCCTCCAGATCGAGGAGCCCGTGCTGGATCTCGAGCCGGCTCTCCCACTGATCGTTTCGAAAGCGGGTGCCGGGAACGCCTCCCTCGAGCTCTACGTGCTCGTAGTCGGTGTAACCGAACCGGGCTCGAACCGCCTGGAGGGGACCTCCGAACCGCCACCTGGCCTGGGCGTCGATCCGCCGCTGCTCCATATCGATGGTGACCGGCTCCTCTTCCGGCACAGGATCCGGAGGGGGCACCTCGTCCTCGTGGTGGTGGCCCGGAACACCGTAATTGCTGTCGTAACCCGAATAGGATATGCCGAACTGGCCGTCGCCGCCGACCCAGGAGCCTCCACCGGCGAACCGGCTCGTCTCCAGCGCCGTGTTGGGAACCACACCGACGGGAGCGTCGGAATCGACGGGTTCTCCCGGATGGGGTTTCTCCGCCACCCCCGGGATATCGTAGCTCCCGGCTTCCCGGTAGACTCCGCTCCCGTGGAACGCCCAGCTCCCCAGACCACCGTTCAACTCGCCGGACACCACTCCCTCGTCGGCTACCGTACCCCCCTGAGCTCTCAGCTCTCCTCCGATTCCCTCCGAGGGCACCTCCTCGGGGATCCGGCCGTCGAGGACGTTCACCACCCCCCCGATGGCAGAGCTCCCGTAGAGAAGGGTGGCCGGCCCCCGGACGATCTCGATCCGCTCGGCGCTCTGGGTCTCCACGCTCACGGCGTGGTCGGGACTGGTGTTGGAGGCGTCGCCCGTGCCCACGCCGCTCTCGAGCACCCGGACACGGTCTCCACCCAGGCCCCGGATGATGGGCCGGCTCGAGGCGGGCCCGAAGAAGGTGGCATTCACCCCGGGCTCCCTGGCCACGGTCTCACCCAGCGAGGACTCCACGCGGCTTCGGAGCTCCCGGCCGCTCAGGGCACGGGCCGCCTGGAAGAGCTCCTCCTGGGTGCGCGCCGTGGGAGAAGCGCTGACCACGAGCTGGTCCAGGTGGAAGGCGGGATTCAGCTCCAGGGTCACGTCCACCTCCTGGCCGGGCGCCACGAAGATCCGCTCCACCGCGGTCCCCCGGGACTCGGTGTCGGCCCGGACCACGTAGCGGCCGGCCGACACCTCTTCGATCCGGAACGTCCCATCCCCGGCGGTGGTCACGCTCCGGGCCAGATCCACGACCTGCACCCGCACTCCACCCAGGGGCTCCAGGTTCTCGTCCAGAACCCGGCCCTGAATGACGCCGTCCGTCCCCTGGGACGCGGCCCCGGTGGGAGCTGCGAGCAGCACCGACAGAACCGAGAGAACCGAGAGAATCGTCCGCGGGAGCGGAGGTAACGAGCTCTCCGGACGTCCGGCCCCCTTCTCCGCTTGGTACCTGCGAGAATCCCCCGTCCTGCCGGGAACATCCTCCGTCCAGCTGCGAGCCTCTTCGGCCCGACCGCATGATGAATCGAACATCGCGTTCCTCCCAGATCTTCGGCGCGCCGGCTGTCGTCGTATCCCCCGCGGTCCGGGATCACTCCCTTCCCGGGTCACGGGCGAGCCGTCCGGCTCCGGAAGGGATCCGGAAGCGGACAGAGCGGGGCACCTCGAATGAGAATCGTCGGCCGAAGTCCGGCCGATCGTCGTGTGGCGCTCGGAGGTCGCTCAGGCGAGGGGCGGTGCCCGGGGTCCCAGGGGAAGGAAGTGTGCCGAGGCGGCCGGGAGGCGTTCCGCGCCTCCGTCGACCGCGAGGGGCTGGTGGGGCGTCCGGACGGCCCGTTCCGGAGCCGGAGCAGGGCCCCCGATGACCGAAAGGGCCCGACAGAGATCACAGAGGAAGTGATCGTGGGTCGGGTGGGAGGCGTGGAGAGCGGAAGCAGAGCCCAGGCGCCCTGGTGCTTCGGAAGCATGTCCTGAGGGGGCCGAATGGGCGTGCGCCTCGGACGCATGTGGCTGCAACGCGTCCGCTTCGAGGCGGGCGTCGGCGCTCGGGACGACGGCGAGAAGCAGGATCTGGGCCCCGAAGAGGGTGCCTGCAAACCAGCGTTGAATCCAGTCGGGCATCCCTTCCCTCCGGAGTGGCGTCACCCTGAATCTTCCCTCGACGGCGCCGAAGCTCAAGGGCCGGGAGAACATCGCGACCGCGCCCGCCAGCGGTGCCGACCGGTCGAATCCAAGGACGGAATGTCGGGTAGGAGAAGAAGCCATGGTCCGCTTTGCATCCGCCGCGATCCTGATGACGTCTCTCGCTCATCTACCTGCGGCCTGCGCGAACGGAGCACCCGCGGCCCGGACGGCGGCCGATACGCTCCCCGCTCCCGCTGGCGACGCAGCCCACGCCGATCTCCGGCGCGGCATGGTGGAGCGCCAGATCGAAGACCGGGGCGTGCAGGATTCGGCGGTGCTCCATGCCATGCGGACCGTCCCCCGCCACCGCTTCGTCCCCGAGGCGACTCCCGGAACCGCTTACAGCGACACCCCGTATCCCATCGGGCACGGCCAGACCATCTCCCAGCCCTACAT
>JBKHJU010000143.1:0-5879 GCA_046537985.1 Longimicrobiales bacterium | reverse complement strand
GCTCGTGCCCGCAGAAGGGGCAGCGAAAGAGGACGTCCCTGAGGGCCATCACGACCTCCGCGAAGGGTCCATGATTCGCCGGATGCACATGTCAAAGCTTTCCCAGCATGTCCAGGAATCGAAGCTGCCAGACCCTCCACACGGCCTCCCGCACGATCCGCCCCGACATCTTCGATTCTCCCGTATCCCGCTCCGTGAACACGATGGGAATCTCTTGGATTCGGAACCCTCTACGCCAGGCCCTGAGCTTCAGCTCGATCTGGAATGCGTATCCGTCGGACTCGATCCGGTCCAGCCCCAGGGCCATGAGAACCTCTCGACGAAAGCAGTTGTAGCCACCCGTGGCGTCGGAGACCGGGAGGCCCGTGATGGTCCGGGCATACACGGTACCAAAATAGCTGAGGAGAAGTCGGTGGATGGGCCAATTGACGACCGTCACCCGACCGTTCATGTACCGCGAGCCGATGACCACGTCGGCGTCCTGGATCTCGTCGATGAACTCGGGGAGGTGCTCCGGCGGATGAGAGAGGTCGGCGTCCATCTCGAAGAACAGGGCGTAGTCCCGGGCGAGCCCCCACCGGAAACCCTCGACGTAGGCGCCACCGAGCCCCTTCTTTCCCCTCCGGTGCAGGACGTGGACCCGGTGGTCCCGCTCCGCCATTCGATCGGCGACCTCACCGGTCCCGTCCGGAGAGTCGTCGTCCACGACCAGCACGTGGATCCGTGGATCCTGAACGATCGCCTGCGGCACCACCCGTGCCACGTTCTCCCGCTCGTTGTACGTGGGGACGACCACGAGGTAACGCTCGCGATTCATCGGTCCGTCACGCCCCGGGTCCGGAGTAGGTGGACACTTCCGAAGGCGACCGCCGGCAGGAGCTCCAGGAGCGTCATCCAGAATCGGGCCAGGACGGCCAGCGCCACGGCTGCCGCCCCACCCACCGACGGCTGAAGGAACGCCACCAGGAAGCCTTCCCTGACCCCGATGCCCGCAGGAGCGAAGATCATCGCGTACCCGAGGACATATGCGGCGGCGAACGCCGGAGCGAGGACGAGAAAGGAACCATCCACGTCGAAGCTTCGAGCCATGAGCCAGAAGGAAGCCGAATACAGCACCCAGTTTCCGGCGAACAGGACGACCCACCGGGGTCCGAACGTCGGCCCGCCCAAGGTCGTCTGGTCCCGGTTCGGGGCATCCTCTCCCCGGCTCCTCCCGACTCCACTTCCCTCTGCGCTTTCCATCCCTCCTTCCTCTCCATCTTCGCCGTCGCCTTCCGCGAGCCCTCCCCAGCCCGAGAGCCGAATCCGGCCCGCCAACCGGAACCAGAGCCCGAGAAGTCGCCGGAAGACCGGGGGCGTCGTCGTGACGGCGACGACGAGGAGGATCGCCCCGGCGCCCCATCGTCCCCACCCGCCGGCCACCCCGGGGGTGGTGGCCAGGGCCCACGCCCCGATCACGATGGCCCCGGCCAGGCTCACGGCCTGCACCAGGACCGCGGCGGCGGTCGCGGTGGCGGCCGGCACCCCTTCCCTCTTCGCCAGGTAGGCGAGCCCGGCGAGCTGCCAGACCTTTCCCGGGATGTAGCGTCCCAGGTTGGAGGGGAAGTAGATGGAGGCGGACCGGAAGAAGGACAGCTTCGGGCCTCCCAGCTCTCCCACCATGCGCCCCCAGAACGCGGCCGAGAGGAAGAGCCCGCCGAGAAACACCGCGGAAGCGAGGGCGAGAACACCGGCACTGGGCCTGAGCCAGCGTTCCTCGAGGCCGCGGATGTCGGACGTGGTGATCCCCACCCGGTCCAGGATGAACCAGGTGACGGCCACGGTGAGAATGAGCTGGAGCGCCCGGACGGCCCAGCGGGGCAGCGTTCCGTCCACCCGGGAGCTATTCACCGCGTTCCGCGCGCGAGTCCGCCCCGTGGCCCACTCCGTGGCGCGGTCGACGGCGGATGTACGATACGCCACCCACCAGGAGGAGGCACACCAGGGTCCCGACGCTCAGCCAGACGCTCCGGTCCAGGGTCGTGGAGTCGTAGAAGATCTCCACGCGATGCTCGTCTCCGGACTCCGACGCCTCCAGGGGGATCGCCCGCAGGGTGTGATTCGCCCGGAGGACCGGAGCTTCGACGCCGTCGACCCGGGCCGCCCACCCCGGATACCAATTGTCGGCCACCACCAGGAGCGCGGGCGTATCGTTTCGAACCTCCAGGACCATCCGGTTGACGCCCCGCTCCACCCACTCCACCGAGCCGTCGACGGGCCTTCCGGGCAGCTCGATGGGCGGCTCCTCCGGAAGAACGACTTCTGCCGCCGGATCGAAGCTCCGACTCAGGATCGTGTCCACCGCCGCGAGGCCGGGCACCACCCGGGCGTTCCCGACGAGACGGGCCCGGGGGAGGGTCGCGACCTCGTAGACCGAGCGCAGCGGCTGCCCCGTCGGACCCTCCACCGTGCTGACCCGGGACATTCCCTCGACGGGGCCGAACTGCTGGTCCGGCCAGAGGAGGTAGCGGACGTTCAGGATCTGCAGGACGTTGGAGCTCTGGAGGAGGTTGTCGGGGATCCCGCTCCCCTCCATGCCGATGAGCTCCCGGTAGCGGGCCAGGTCGTTGGGGTGGTGGCCGGCGGCCAGCTCCAGGCCGTAGAGGGCCGGCTTCACGTCCTGCCCCCCCTGCTCCATGGAGAAGACCCGGAAGGGGGGCTCCTCGGCCTGTCGGGCCTGGAGAAACTGCGTGTTGGCGGTGGGGGCGGCCCACTGATGGAAGTCGAAGGTCTGGACGAAGGGATCGTCCACGCGGATGCCGTCTACCGCCAGGAGGAAGGCCAGCCCGGCCACCAACCCCCGAACGCCGATCCGCTCCGACCGGAATCCCCACCACAGCCCTCCGGTGGCCGCCACGAGGAGGGCGGCCACGAAGAGCCCCCGGGTGATGTGGGGGAGGGCCTGATTCAATGCCTGGGCCTTCGCTCCGGCCAGCTCCGGGTAGAGGAGGCTCGTCCAGACGGAGGTCAGGACCCCGCCGGCCGAGAGCAGGGTGAGAAGTCCGAGGACCCCCGCCACGACCCAGACGAAGCGCTCCGCCCGGATCCCCCACTCCTCCGAGTCGCTCCGCGCTCCCTCCAGGGCCCGGTCGATTCCGAAGGCCGCCAGCGTGATCACGGCGAACCCGTAGAGGAAGATGGCCATGGAGGGCGCCCGGAAGAGGCTCACCCCCGGGACCACCTCGTAGAAGGCGCGCCAGACCGGAGTATGGGAGCCCAAGGCGTAGAGGACGGCCAGGAGACCCAGGCCCAGGACGAACCAGAGGAGATCCGCCCTTCCGCCCGCGGCCGCACCCCTCCCCGGAGCGGCCCTCCCTTCGCTCCCTGCGCCGTCCTCACCCTGACTTCGCCGCCCGGACTTTCCGCCCCCCGGCCCGCCGACGAACGCCAGCCCCGCGAGGACCAGGACCACCAGCCCCGCGTACTCGTGGTTCAGCTTGAAGGGGTTCCGGCCCCAGTACGTATCGGTGGTCCACTCGGCCTCGCCCACGTTGCTCCCCACGAACTCGGGGACCACGAGGCTCATGATCTCTTCCGGATGGAGAGACCAGGAGCTGGAGTAGGCCACGCTTCCCGCCTCGTCGGCCCGGACCGTGGTCGCCGTCCGCCGGGACGACTCGAGGACGTACTCCACCGACGGAATGAGCTGGACCCCCGCAAGGCCGGCTCCAAGGAGCGAGGCGGCCAGAAAGAGGCCGAACCGGGAACAGGCCGGTCTCCAGCCGGGCCGTGCGACCGGTCCCCGTCCCAGCCCGATCTGTACCGTCCGGAAGATGGCGTACAGCCCCACTGCTCCGAAGAGGAAGTACGCCATCTGGAAGTGGGTGGTGAGGATCACCAGCCCCACGACGACGGAGACGGTCACCCAGGGGAGGAGGGCCCGCACGAAGTCCCGCTCCCGGAACGCCCACTCGGTCACCCAGAAGAGCAAGGGGGCGAGGGCGGTGACGAAGAGCTTTCCGTCGTGGCCCGGGTAGACCAGGGTGACGGAAAACGGCGCCACGAGATAGGCCAATCCGCCCAGGAAGGACGCCACCCGGCTCCGATCCAGGATCCGGAGCCATCCGTAGGTGAAGATCCCCGCCAGGAAGACGTGGATGACGAGCTTCCATCCCAGGGCCCGGTACGTCTCCATGACCACGAGAAGGGCCAGGGAGAGCGGGTAGAGGCTGTCACCGCCCGCCAGGGATTCCAGGAAGGGCGTCCCCCCGAGAATCAAGGGATTCCAGAGGGGAAAGACGCCCCGCTCGAGGACACGGCCGAAGAAGTCCCGGGCCACGTAACCGAGGGACAGGGTGTCGGTGCCGAAGAGCATGGCATCCGACACGACGAACTTCCGGAAGAGAAAGAGGGTGACGAGGCCGAAGACGACCCACGGAAGCCAGCCGGGGATCCCCCGGCCCGCGGTGTCGCCGTCGGGGCCGCCGTCCGCTCGATCTCGGTGCGCGCCGCCTCCCGGATCCTTCGAGCCCTTCGAGGCCCTACGCGCGGACACGACTCTCTCCTTCGCCCACGGCTCCCTCCACCAGGATCCGGTAGATCTCCAGGTGCCGGTCGGCGAGCCGGTCGTTGCTCCACCGCTCCACCACCCGTCGGCGAGCCCTCCGGCCCCGGTCCTTCAGGTCGTCGCTGCGGAGCAGATCCACGACGGTCCGGGCCAGGTCCCGGGGATCGCGGGGCTCGAAGAGGGCTCCGACGCTCCGGTCGACGATCTCGGGCAGTCCACCTACCCGGGAGGCGGCCACGGGAACCTCACACGCCATGCACTCCAGGGCCGCCACCGACGTGGCCTCCATGTGGGACGGAAAGACCGCCACGTCGGCCGACGAGAGGAGGGCGGGCATCTCTTCGTGGGGACGCGTCCCCAGCATCCGCACCCGGTCCTCCATCCGTCTCTCCCGGATCATCTTCTCGATCTTCTCCCGCTCGGGTCCGTCTCCGATGAGCACCGACTCCACGCCCTCGGCGCCCTCGACGATCTCCGGAAGCGCCCGAATGAAATCGTCCACACCGTTCTTGGCGAAGAGCCGCCTCGGAACGACGATGCGCGGTCCGTGCGCCGGCGGCAGAGCCGGCTCCACGGGCCGGAAGAGAGAGGTGTCGACCCCGTTCGTCAACGCTTCGACCCGGGCTCCCGGAGCCAGAGCCTCGGCCACCGAGGCGATCTCCCGGCTCGCTGCCAGGCAGTGGTCCGGAATCCGGACCAGCCGGGCGAGGATCGGTCGCCAGTGCGCACGCTCGGCCCGGCGGAGGAAGTGGGAGGTGTGGAAGGTGGCCACCAGGGGGACGGCCCTTCCCGCGACGGCGATGCGACACGGAAGGACCGAGGCGAAGGCCTGGGCGTGGACGACGTCGGCGTCCCGGGCCAGGGCCCGGGTCCGGGGCACCGATCCCAGGGCGTGGCCGATCCAACCCGCGGGCGTCCGCGAGAGCATGGGAGTCCGCCAGACCCGGATGCCGTCCACCCGGTCCCGCGCCGGCAGCTCCGGCCGCGACCGGGAAGTCACCACGTCCACCTCGTGACCCCGCTCCACGAAGGCCCGGCAGAGCTGATGGACGTGGGACTCCAGGCCCCCCACCTCCGGCGGGAAGTAGACGCAGTGGACGAGGATTCTCACGACGGTCCCTTCCAGTCCTCGGTGCGCCGAGCGCTTCCCGTGAGCTCCGAGACGAGGATGTCGGCGATTCGCTCCCCGGCGCGGCCGTCCCCGTAGGGGTTGGCCACCCGGACCACGGCCGCGTGCACCTCCGGATCCCGGAGGAGAGGCAGGGCCTCGGCCAGGATCCGCTCCCGCTCCGTCCCCACCAGGCGGGCGACGCCGGCGTCCACGCCCTCGGGA
>JBKHJU010000142.1:0-5891 GCA_046537985.1 Longimicrobiales bacterium | reverse complement strand
TCTCCGCTCGGCAACCAGGTGACCGACCACGGATCCTGGAGACCGTCGACCACCCTCACCACGCGAAAGGCGTGATCTTCGGCCTGGAAGATCGGCGCATCGTCGTCGGGACTCTGAGCCCCGGTCGGGAGGGCCGCTCCGAGGAAGAGGACCGCGGCGGCGAGGGCGGCGGAGGCGGGACGGGCGGGCGGGACCGGACGCGCGAGACGTGGTGGGTTCGTAAGCACGGGTCGCTCCTTCGGGGAGGCGAACGACGGACGGCGTGAAGCGAATGTACAGCTTCCGGTTTCGCGGGTCCAAGGACCGGGCGGGCTCCGGGCCCTTCGACCGGGAAGCTCCGCGAGTCCTCCGTCGTCGGGGAGCCTCGTCCGGCCCTCGCGCGAGGCCCCGACCTCCGCGATCTTGAGCGCTCCGGCTCGACGTTCCGTGACCGTGGATCTCCGCTGGAGTCGGGCCTGGACCGCCATCTTCCGTGCCGCGATCCGGGCCTGCCCGCTCAGACTCGTCCGTGAACCCGGAGCTCCATGCCTCCGACGCTGCCCATCGACAATCCGGTCCTGATCTTCGCGCTGGCGATGGTGATCTTCCTCGTCGCTCCCCGCCTGTTCCAGAGGATTCGGATCCCGGGAATCGTCGGGCTGATCCTGGCGGGGACGGTCGTGGGCCCCCACGTGCTCGGCCTGCTGGAGAGGGACTTCACCTTTCAGCTCCTGGGCACCGTCGGCCTCCTGTACCTGATCTTCCAGGCCGGCCTCGAGCTGGACCTCAACCGGTTCCGGGAGTACCGGAACCGAAGCCTGGTCTTCGGTCTCCTCTCCTTCGGACTGCCCATGGGGCTGTCCCTCGTCCTCCTGCCCCGTTTGGGCTTCGAGACGTGGGCCGCGGCCCTCATGGGCGCCGTAGTCGGCTCGCACACCCTCCTGGCCTATCCGGTGGCGAGCCGGATCGGCATCACCAGGAATCGGGCGGTGATCACGGTGGTGGGCGGCACGCTGGTCACCGACACCCTGGCTCTGGGCGTCCTGGCGGCGGCCGCCGGCGCCCAGGTGGGCGATGCCAGCGTCGGATACTGGATGGGGCTCGGTGGGCTCGTCGTGGCTTTCGTCGTGGGGGTGATGTGGGCGGTCCCCCGGTTCGGTCGGTGGTTCTTTCGGAACGTACCCGGAGAGGGGCCGGCCGAGTTCCTCTTTCTCATGGTCGTCCTCTTCGTCACGGCGTGGGGCGCGGAGCTGGCCGGCGCGGAACCGATCATCGGGGCATTTCTCGCCGGGCTGGCCCTGAACCGATTGATCCCGCTGACGAGCCCGCTCATGAGCCAGGTCCGCTTCGTGGGAAACGCCTTCTTCATCCCCTTCTTCCTGCTGTCGGTGGGGATGCTCGTCGACCCGGTGGCCGTGGCGGAAAGTCCGGAGATCGCCACGTTGGCCGGCGCCCTCGTGCTCCTCGTTCTCGGCGGGAAGCTCGGAGGCGCGTGGCTCTCGAAGATGATCTTCCGGTACGATCGGTACGAAGCCCTCACCATGGTGGGGCTCTCCACGCCCCAGGCCGCAGCCACCCTGGCCGTCACCTTCGTGGGTCTGGAGCTGGGGCTCCTGGACGAGCCGGTGGTGAACGCGGTCATCGTCCTCATCCTTGTCACGGTCGTCATCGGCCCATCCCTGGTCGATCGCTTCGGCCGGGAGGTGGCGCTTCACGAAGAGCGAAAGCCGTACGATCCCAGCGGGGCCCCCCGGCGGGTCCTGATCTCGGTCTCGAATCCGAGCACGGCCGACGCCATGCTGGACATCGCGTTCGCCCTGCGGGAGGACGACCCCGGAGAGCCGGTCTATCCGGTGATGGTGGTGCACGGAAGGGGAGAGGGGTCCGAGGCCGAGGTGGCCGAGGCCGAGAAGATCCTGTCGCACGCCGTCCTCTACGCGGCGGAGGCCGAGGTCCCGGTGACGCCCCTGACCCGGGTGGACCCGAACATCGCCACCGGGATCGCCCGCGCGGCCAAGGAGATCCGGAGCTCCGTGATCGTGGTGGGATGGGGCGGTCGCGCGGTCCAGGGAGCGAGGGTCTTCAGCAGCCTTCTGGATCAGCTCCTGGAGATGACGAAGCAGCTCGTGATCGTGGCCAAGCTCGGCCATCCCCTCAACACGACGCGTCGCTTCGTGGTCGTCGTGCCCGAGGGGAGCCACCACCACCCCGGCTTCTCCGCGGCGGTGTTCGCCACGACGACCCTCGCCGGGGCGCTGGAAGCCTCCGTCTTCGCTCTCGTGGTGGGTGAGGACAGCGAGCTCTACCGGGAAGGGTTCGAGGAGATGCCGCCCCGGGTTCCGGTGGAGATGGAATCGGTGGAGGGGTGGGGGCCGCTGCTCGGCGAGCTCCGCCATCGACTCCGGCCCGACGACCTCGTGGTGGTCCTCAGCGGTCGACCGGGAACGCTCACCTGGCGTCGGGAGCTACGGACCCTGCCGCGGAGGCTCGCCTCCCTCGTGCCCGAGAGCTTCCTCTTCGTCTACGCCCCGGACGCGCCGGTGGGAGGCCTTCCCATGGATCGGCCCGAAGCGCTCCCGCCGTGGCTCTCGGCCGACCGAATCGTCCTCGACCTCCAGGCTTCTACCTGGGAGGACGCCCTCGAGGAGTTGTTTCGGGAGACACTGCTGGACGATCCCGACCTGGCCGCGAAGGCCCTGGAGAGGACGGTGGCCGCCGAGCGGGAGTTCACGTCCGAGGTGAGCCCCGGCGTCGCGCTTCCCCACGCCCTGGTGCCGGGCCTCGAGTCCCCCCTCCTCTTCCTGGGAATCTCCCGGTCCGGGCTGGACTTTCCCGGGGCCTCCGAACCGATCCACGTCGTCTTCGCGATCCTCAGCCCGCCCGAGGACCGCCAGGCACACCTCCGCGTGCTGAGCGACCTGGCTCGCACCTTCCGATCCGTCGATCGGCCCGAGGCCCTCGCTCAGGCCCGAAGCCTGTCCGACGTGGCCCGTTGGTTCCGAAGCGCCGGCTGACGACGGATGGCGACCGCACATCCGCGCGTCCCGGTCTCGGAGCTCCGGGGCGAGGCGGCCCTACATCCCTCCAGGCATCATCAGGTGCGCGCTGGACGTGCCCGCCTGCATGAGCCAGAGGCCGGCCGGACGCCGGGAGGTCGGAATCCCGCCCATGGACTCCCCCGTGGCGCCGGGCACGGCAACGGTCGTGTGGGGACGAGCGGTCTCCGGGGCGTCGCCGACGACGTGGAAGTAGAAGGAGCCGTACTCGGACGTCGCCCGCGTTCCATTCCGCTCGGCTTCCTCGAAGCGGGCCTCGATCTCCTCTTCGGTACCCCCTGCCATGGAGAACTCGTGATTCTGCTCCACCCGGGCCCGATTCTCCATGCTGGTGCACTGGGAGTCCCAGTTGTTGTAGGGGTGCTCGGAGCTGTCCCAGCACATCATCCCGTTGGAGCCTTCCCGGATGACCGTGCTGGAGCCGTCGTCGTTCAGTCGAATGACGGTGGCCTCGGCTCCGGCGTTGCCGGGCGCGGCGAGGATCGCCTGCTCGATCTCCGTGGATTGGGCGCTGGCGCTCGGGGGTGCGGCCACGGCCGCGAGAAGCAGGGCGGCGATGAAGGCGGCGAATACGGCTCTCATGGGACGTTCTCCGGAGTCCGGGGATCGAAGATCCGTGATGGTTCGGACGGAAACGACCAGGACACGGTCGGCTCCCGCCGTCCCTCCCGCAAGAGCGTACGCGCAGTGTGCGGCACGACCCGGAGGTTCCCGGCGTCCATGGGGACTGGCCCGGAATCGTCGTGTCCCCGGGTGGGCGATCCTTCTCAGGAAGAGCCGATCCGCTCCGCCAGGCCCGGCATCTCCCGTGTCCGGGCGAGCATCCGGGTCATCTGGGTTCGGAGGATTCCGGCCTGCTGATAGACGTCGCTCGGCCAGCGACGGCCCGGATGGGCGGCCAGGATCGGAGCCCGGGCCGCCTAGTCCTCTTGAATTCGCCTCCGCCAGTCCGCAAGCGTCCGCCCGATGATCTCGGGCTGGTCTTCCTGCACGTAGTGCCGGCCGGGCCCGATGAACTGGATCTGGATGTCGTCGACCCGCTCCTCCATGGCCCGGGCGAAGGTCTCGTCGTTCAGGGCGCCGGGCCGGGCCCAGAAGAAGAGCATGGGGATGTCCGTCTCCTGCATCCACTCTCCGATGCGCTCGACGACCTCGACGTTTCGGGCCGGCTCACCGGCGGCCGGGAGCTCCCGGGGCCACTGGAGGGTGGGAAGCCGCGACTCCGGCGTGGGATAGGGCTCCCGGTAGTACGCCATCTCTGCCTCGCTCAGCTCCCGGACCACGCTCCCGGGCAGGATCGCCTCGACGAACTGGTTCTGCTCCAGGACCAGCTCCTCTCCCTGCTCGGAGCGGAATCGCCCCAGGGCCCCTCCCAGGGGCTCGTCCCGGGGAAAGGCCGGGGGGATGATGGCTTCCATGAAAGCGATGCCGACCACGTTGTCGGGGTTCTCCACCGCGTAGTGGAATCCGAGGACCGATCCCCAGTCGTGGACGACGAGGGTGAGCTCCCCGAGATCCAGGGCCTCGACGAAGGCGTCCAGATACCGCTTGTGATCCTGGTAGGTGTAGTCCAGGTCGGGCTTATCGGACTTGCCCATCCCGATGAGGTCGGCGGCGATGGCTCGGTAGTCGTCGGTGACGTGGGGGATGATGTTGCGCCAGAGGTACGAGGACGTCGGGTTTCCGTGGAGGAAGAGGATCGGCTCGCCCTCTCCCTCGTCGACGTAGTGCATCTCGGATCCCAGCACTTCCACGTACCGCGATTCGTAGGGGAAGTCGGCCGAGATGGCGGGATCGGCCGGAGCGTCCTGTTGGGCCGACAGTCCCGTGCCGAGCAAGAGAAGACCGAGCGTCGTCGCGGCGGCGGACGTCCACCGACGGTCACGGCGCCCCGATCCGCGGGGCACTTGCGAGAGCAGGGACGTGATACGGGTCAAGGTGTTCTCCATGTCGAGTCGATAGTAGGAGGCGGGGGGCGCGTCGGCCAATTCCGGGGCCGGCTTCACCCGGATCCGGCATGCTTGACAGCCGATTCGCCCGTCTCCTACTCTTGCGGCTCCCATCGTAGCAGCTCGACCGAAGGTGAGACCATGAGCTCGTACGATTCGACTCCGAGCCGGCGGCGGTTTCTCAAGTTCCTCGCCGCCAGTCCCCTCCTCGCCGCCGCGGGCATCCCCGAAGAGTGGCGGGACGGGCTCTTCTCCAGGCCCGAACGAGGCGCGGCGAACCCGGATCCTCTCGCCGCCACGCGGCGATCCCAGGTCGCCCAGGCCGCCGATTCGGTCATCTCCTCGGTGGAAGAAGCCCTCAACGTCTACGACTTCGAAAAGGCCGCTCGGCAGGCCATGCTCCCCGAGCACTGGGCCTATCTCGAGACGGGGGTCAACGACGACGGCGCGGACCACCACACCTCCGAAGCCGTCCTCAACGACATGGCCTTCGACTGGCTCCAGCTCCTGCCGCGGCGGCTGCCCCAGATCCGGGCCGTCGACACGTCCGTGGAGATCTTCGGGCGCCGCTGGGACCGGCCCTTCGCCCTCTGTCCGGTGGGGAGCCTCAACGGGTTCCACACGCAGGGTGAGCTCGGAACGGCCCGGGCCGCGCGATCGAGGGACATGCTTCAGATGCTCTCCACCGTGAGCTCGACCTCGGTGGAGGACGTGAACGAGGCCCGGGGCGAGCCGGTCTGGTACCAGCTCTACGCACCCCAGAATTGGCAGACGGCCCTCCAGCTCCTCGACCGGGTGGAGGGGTCCGGTTGTGAGGTTCTCGTGTGGACCATCGACCTCATCGCGGGCAGCAACCGGGAGATCGTGGACCGGTGCGTGCTGCCGATGGTCAACGAGGCCGCCCGGA
>JBKHJU010000141.1:0-5902 GCA_046537985.1 Longimicrobiales bacterium | reverse complement strand
GGACGAGGACGTGGACCTCGTCATTTTGACGGCACGGGACGAGGAGGACGCCCTCCCGATCCTCCGGCACTCCGCGGCCCACGTCCTGGCCACGGCGGTGCGGGAGCTCGAGCCCGACGCCGGGATCGGATTCGGACCACCGATCGACGAGGGCTTCTACTACGACTTCGACGTGGACGAGCCCTTCACCCCCGAGGCCCTCGAGCGCATCGAGGAGCGGATGCGGGAGGTCGTGAAGGCCGATCAGGCCTTCGAGCGACGGAGGGTCACCCGGGAGGAGGCCCGGAAGCTATTCGAGGACGACCCCCTGAAGCTCGAGCGCCTCGAGGAGTTCGACGGGGACGAGGTCATCACGGTCTACCGTAACGGTCCGTTCCTCGACCTCTGCCGGGGTCCCCATGTGCCGAGCACGGGCCGGATCGAGCACTTCAAGCTCCTCTCGGCCGCCGGCGCCTACTGGCGGGGCGACGAGACCCGGCAGATGCTGCAGCGGATCTACGGCACCGCCTTCTTCTCGAAGGAGGATCTGGACGAATTCCTGGAGCGCCGGGAGGAGTCCCGGAAGCGGGACCACCGGAAGGTGGGCAAGGAGCTGGACCTCTTTCGCTTCCACCCGTGGTCACCGGGCGCGCCCTTCTGGACCGAGCGGGGCACCGTCGTCTACCAGACGCTCGTGGACTGGATGCGGGGCGTGCTCCAGGACAACGGCTACCACATGGTCAAGACGCCTCTCCTCTACAACAAGGCGCTCTGGGAGCTCTCGGGCCACTGGGGAAAGTACCGGGAGAACATGTTCCTCGTGCTGGACGAGGAGTCGGGGGAGCATGAATTCGGCATCAAGCCCATGAACTGCCCGTCGCACCACCTTCTCTTCGATGGAAAGCATCACAGCTACCGGGACCTTCCTCTCCGGTACGCGACCCAGGACGTGCTGCACCGGAACGAGGTCTCGGGAGCTCTGGGTGGGCTCACCCGGGTCCGGCAGTTCCAGCAGGACGACGCCCACGTCTACCTGGCCGACGGGCAGGTGCGCGACGAGGTCCAGCGGATGGTGGATCTGATCGACTACTTCTACGGCACCCTGGGGCTCGAGTACAACGCCAGGTTCGCCACCCGACCCGAGACCCGGATCGGTTCCGAGGAGATGTGGGATCGGGCCGAGGGGGTGCTGAGGGAGGCCCTGGAAGCCACCGGCCTGGAGTACGAGCTGAAGGAGGGAGACGGCGCCTTCTACGGCCCGAAGATCGACTTCGACGTGGTGGACGCCCTGGGCCGGGAATGGCAGCTGGGCACCATCCAGCTCGACTACGCCTCCGCGGAGCGCTTCGACTTGAACTATACGGGCGAGGACAACGCGCCGCACCGACCCGTGATCATCCACCGGGCCATCTTCGGCTCCTTCGAGCGGTTCATCGGCATCCTCATCGAGCACTACGCCGGATCATTTCCGGTCTGGTTGTCTCCCGTCCAGGTCCGGATCCTCCCCATCTCGGAGGACCAGGTGGCGAGCGCCCGCGAGCTGGTGGGCGCCCTGGAGGACGCCGGCGTGCGGGCCGAGATGGACGATCGGGACACCCTGAGCTACCGAATCCGTGAGGCCGAGCTCGAGAAGATCCCCTACATGGGGGTCGTGGGAGAGCGGGAGGCCGAAGCGGGGACGGTCGCCGTGCGGAAGCGGGGGGCGGACGAGAAGCAGGTGGTCCTGGACCGGGACGAGTTTCTGGAGCAGGTGGTACGGGAGATCGAGGGGCGGGCGCTGGATTGATCGCCGGCGCGCGCTCTCGAGGCAGCGGGGCGCCGACAGGGCGGCGGGACGGATGCGGAGGATGATCGGGGAGAAGCCCTCGGCCCATTGACTGGACCCGCTCAGGCTCTACCTTTGGGTGTCCTTCCAGAGGTAGCTCTGGAGGGCCCCACAACGCGAAAGTGAGCCGACGAGCGTGCGGCTCCACCTCGGAGAGGGGTGCTCGCCGAGCACTCTTCCGGGCCGATCATCCTCCGGGATGAACGAGTCCCCGGGTCGAGAACGCTCGCCGCGGATGCCGTAGGTCCGGGGCGTTCGTGTCTCGTTGCCCGGAGAGATCCGGGCTTTTTTCGTTCCGAACGGAGAGAGGGGCCATAGCCGAGAAGAAGCTTCGCGTGAACGACGAGATCCGGATCAGCCCGATCCGCCTCGTCGACGACGCGGGAGAGCAGGTGGGCATCGTGTCCCTCGAAGACGCCAGGGAGCGAGCCCGTGAAAGCGGGTTGGATCTGGTCGAGGTGGCTCCGGAGGCCCGTCCGCCGGTGGTCAGGCTCATGGACCACGGAAAGTGGCGGTACGAGCAGGCGAAGTCGGCGCAGGAGGCCCGGCGTCACCAGCACCAGACCCAGATCAAGGAAGTGAAGTTCCGGCCGGGAATCGCGGAGCACGACTACGAATTCAAGGCTCGACACGTCCGGCGCTTCCTGGAGAGCGGGAACAAGGTCAAGCTGACCATGCAGTTCCGGGGACGGCAGATGAGCCATCCCGAGATCGGGCAGGAGATCCTGGAGCGCCTGGTGGGCGAGCTCGCCGAGGTCGCGGTCCCGGAGAGTGTTCCGACCCTGGAAGGCCGGTTCATGACCTTGATGCTCGCTCCCCGCAGATCGGGCGTGAAGAAGAAGTCATTCTGAGGAGGTCCGACGTGCCGAAGATGAAGACGAGGCGGGCAGCCGCCAAGCGGTTCAAGAAGACGGGATCGGGAAAGCTGAAGCGCCACAAGGCGTTTCACACCCACATCCTGACCAAGAAGTCCTCGAAGCGGAAGCGGAAGCTCCGGAAGCCGACGCTGGTGGCTCCGGCCGACGTGAAGCGGATCAAGCGCATGCTCCAGGGCTAGGGGGAGAAGACGATGCCACGCACGACCTCGGCCCCGGCGCGAAAGAAGCGGAAGAAGAAGATCTTCCGTGAGGCCAAGGGGTATTTCGGCGGCCGGAACAACCTCTGGCGGACGGCGAAGGACGCCGTCGAGAAGGGATGGGAGCACGCGTATCGGGGGCGGAAGGAGAAGAAGCGCAACTTCCGTCGGCTCTGGATCACCCGGATCAACGCGGCCGCCCGGGAGCACGACCTGTCGTATTCCCGCTTCATCCACGGCCTCGACACCGCCGGGATCGAGCTGAATCGGAAGGTCCTCGCCGACATCGCGGTCCGGGATCCCGACGCCTTCGAAGCCCTGGTCGACCGGGCGAAGGAGAACCTGAACGGCGGCGACCAGGATTAGTACCTGCTTGCGGCCAACAGCCGGGATCCGCACAGGCTCCTGACCGGGACCGATCCGGCGTTCCGGTGCATCGTCTGAGGAGCCCCCACGAACGAGGGCCTCGTGACTTGCTCGCGGGGCCCTTTTCCGTAGTCTACTACCTGCCTCCGCGGACCCCTGGAAGCCGATTCCCACAGCGGTCCGTGGCGTCCCGAAGGCATCCGCCGAAGCCACGAAGAACGGAGTCCGATGAAGAGCGGAACGGAGCTGGTGAAAGAGCTCGAGCGGCTCGAGTCCGAAGCGCTGGACGCCGTGGAGAAGGCGTCCGGTGAAGAGGAGCTCGAAGCGGTCCGGATCGAGTATCTCGGTCGCTCCGAGGGGAACGTTTCTTCGATCCTGAGGACGCTGGGCGAGCTGGAGCCCGAGGACCGGCCCCGGGTGGGCGCGGCGGCGAACCGGGTGAAGGCGACGGTGACGGAAGCCCTGGAGAAGAGGAGGGAGGAGCTGGCCGCGACCGGAGGGGAGGGCGCGCCCACCGTGGATCTGACCCTTCCGTCCCGCCGGGAATGGGTCGGAGGGCGCCATCCGGTCACCCGGGTCATCGACGAGATCTGCGAGATCTTCGCCGGCCTGGGCTTCACTCGCGCCCGGGGCAGGGAGGCGGAGACGGACTGGTACAACTTCGAGGCCCTGAACACGCCCCTGGACCATCCTGCCGCCGACGAGCAGGACACCTTCTACCTGGCGCCCGGCATCCTCCTGCGGAGCCACACCTCTCCGGTCCAGATCCGGACGATGCAAGCGTACGACCCCCCGATCCGGATCCTGGCTCCGGGCATGGTCTACCGGCGGGACACGGCGGACGCGACCCACACACCGGCGTTCATGCAGATCGAGGGCCTGGCCGTGGACGAGGGGATCACCTTCGTGGATCTGAAGGCCACCCTGGCCGAGTTCGCCCGTCGGATCTTCGGGCCCGGGACCGAGGTCCGTTTCCGTCCCTCCTTCTTTCCGTTCACCGAGCCGAGCGCCGAGGTGGACGTGAAGCGGGTCACCACCCGGGAAGACGGGACGGTGGAGGAGGGAGAGTGGCTGGAGATCATGGGGGCGGGGATGGTGGATCCGGCCGTCCTCGAAGCCGTGGGTTACGATCCCGAGCGCTACACGGGGTTCGCCTTCGGCATGGGGCCCGCCCGCATCGCTTCTCTCCGGTATCAGATCCCGGACATCCGGTCGTTCTTCGAGAGCGACGTCCGCTTCCTGCGCCAGTTCGCCTGACCATGGACGTATCGTATCGCTGGATCGAGGCGCTGGCGCCCGGCCTCGACGCCGATCCCGAAGAAGTCTCCCGCCGGCTCGCGGCCCGGGGGGCGCCGGTCGAGGAGATCACGGAGCTGGGGCAGGGCCTCGAGGGGATCCGGGTCGCCCGGGTCCGGGCGATTCGTGAGCACCCGAACGCGGATCGCCTGGTCCTGTGTGAGGTGGAGAGCGGGGAAGGAGAAGAGGTGGTCCAGGTCGTCTGCGGCGCTCCCAACGTCGAGGCAGGCGGGCTCTTCCCGTTCGCTCCGGTGGGGGCGAGCCTTCCCAACGGCCTGGAGATCGGAGAGGTGAAGATCCGGGGCGAGACCTCCCGGGGCATGCTCTGCTCCGAGAGTGAGCTGGGGCTGGGACCGGGTCACGAGGGGCTCCTGGAGCTTCCGCCGGGCGTCGAGGTGGGCGCTTCGCTGGCGTCGTCCCTGGAGCTCGACGACGTACGCCTGGATGTCGAGGTGACCCCGAATCGGGGCGATCTCCTCTCCCACGTGGGGGTCGCCCGGGAGGTGGCCCCCGGCGGCGAGGCCGACATTTGCATTCCCGACATTCCGGGGGCCCCCGAGGTGGACCTCGAGTGGGCCCGGGGCCCGGAGGAGGTCTCCGAGGCCGGGGCCACGATCCGGATCGACGCCCCCGACCTCTGCTGGCGATACCTGGGAGCCGTGATCCGGGGGGTCGAGGTGGGACCGTCTCCCGACTGGCTCAGGGCCCGACTCCGGGCCGCTGGGGCGCGGCCCGTGAACAACGTGGTGGACGCCACAAACTACGTCCTCCTCGAGATGGGCCAGCCCCTCCACGCCTTCGATCTGGCCCGTCTGGACGACGACACCGTGGTGGTCCGCCGTGCCGCCGTAGGAGAGGTGATCCGGACCCTCGACGGGACGGAGCGGGACCTCACGCCGGAGATGCTCTGCATCTGCGACGCCACGGAGCCCGTGGCCGTCGCCGGGGTGATGGGCGGTGAGGGGTCCGAGGTGGGAGAAGAGACGACGGACATCCTCCTGGAGTGCGCCCTCTTCGAGCCCGCCCAGGTCCGGGCCACACGCATGGCCCTCGGCATGTCCACCGACGCCAGCTACCGCTTCGAGAGGGGGGTGGACCCGGAGGGCATGGAGCGGGCTCTTCGTCGTGCCGTGGAGCTCATCCTGGCCACGGCGGGCGGAGAGCTCGGCGGACCCGTCCTCGACGTTCATCCCCGGCCCGGCGATCCCGTGATCGTTTCCCTCCGGCTGGAGCGAATCGGGACGCTCCTGGGAATCCCCTTCTCGGAGGAGCGGGTCCGGGACCTGCTGGAGCCCCTGGGATTCGAGTTGGACGCGGCCGGCGGGAGGGGCGAAGGTGCGGAGCAGGGCTCGGTCTTGAGG
>JBKHJU010000140.1:0-5942 GCA_046537985.1 Longimicrobiales bacterium | reverse complement strand
GCCCGGACCCGGGCGAGGGCGTCGGTCAGCTCCTCCCCGGGGGCCATCTGGAAGAGGCCCGACGCCAGGTCCGGCCAGTGGGCGATCCCGCACTTCGACGACACAAGGGCCGGGCGCCGGCGGGCCAGGGCTTCGAGGGCCGCCGTCCCGAAGGTCTCGTAGCGGGAGGGGAGCACCAGGAGGCCCGTGTCGTCCAAGAGGTCCACCACCTCGTGACGCTCCACCCAGCCCCGGGCCTCCAGGTTCGGATGACTTCGTGCCTGGGCCTCCACCTCCTCCCGCAGGGGGCCCTCCCCCACGATGCGGAAGCGGACGTCCGGATGGGCTTCGACGGCGGCGAAGAGCTGGCCCAGCTCCTTCTCCGGGGCGAGCCGCCCGATGTAGGAGACGTGTCCGAGCTCGGGTTCCAGCGGCGCCAGCGGCTTCTCCAGGAAGAGCTTGGAAACGGGAGTGCCCACGAGCTCCACGGCGTCGGCTCCGTCGGCCCGCACGGCCTCGATGAGGGTCTCGTTGTGGACCAGCACCACCCGGGCCCGCTTCAGCAGGATCGAGTTCCAGGACGTCATCGTCCACCGATAGAGGGTGCCGAACCGCCCCTCCCAGTAGAGATCGGCCAGCTTTTCGTATTCGGTGTGGTGGGCGAAGCAGAACGGCACGCCCAGGCGCATGGCCTTCACCATTCCCAGGAAGCCGTAGACTCCCGGGGTCCCGGAAAGGACGATGTGGGGATCGAGGTCCGACAGTCGACGCCACACCTTTCTGAGGGGCGGGATGTGGAGGCTCTGGGTGGGATCGCCGGGCATCCGGACGTGGATCCCCTCGGCGTCCCGATCCTTCGGGGGGCAGAAGAGCTCGACCCGGGCCACGTGGTCCTTCAGGTGCTGGACCAGGTCGTCGTAGTAGGTGCCGACGCCGTTCCGTCCCGGGATGGCGTCGGAGAGAACGGCGATGCGGAGGTGGGCGACCCGGGCGCCTTCCACCGCCGGAGTCGGGGCCGTGGCCGGATCCGCGGCGTGGGTCGGAGTCGGGGCCGTGTTCGACCGAGCTGAAGGCGCCGCGGCGCGGGACGAACCGGCCGTGGCCCGAGGCACCGCCGCGGGCGCATCCACCCTCATGGGGCTCGACTCCCCTTCAGGTCGAACCGGTCCAGGTGAGGCGAGAACCGCTCCACGATCTCGTCCTCCGGAAGCCCGAAGTCGGCGAGGGTGTAGAGGTGCTCGCTCTGGAAGGCCCGGGACCGCTCCGTCTCCACCTTCAGGCGCTCCACGAAGGCGGGGTCCGGGGACCACCCGAAGCGCCGGTAGAGCTCTCGAACCGTGGTTTCCACGTTCCGCGACAGAGCCAAAAGGGGAACGAAGGCATGCCGTTCCGGGGGAAGGGAGGAGAGCGTCTCCACGCCGTGGCCGGCGAAATGCACCAACATGTCGACGAACCGGTCCCTCAGGTGGGGGGTTCGAACGTCCCATCCGAACATCCGGGCACCGTCCTCGAGCGAGGAAAGCAGGGAAGGCACGCCCTCCCGAGGATGCCGTAGGCTAAAGATCAGACGGGCGTCGGGGAAGGCGTCGGACAGCGTACGGACCATGGGGGTGAAGGACGGATTCTTGCTCAGGATGCGCCGATCTTCGCCCGTGACGTACAGATGACGCTGGACACAGCTCCGGTAGAAGGCCACCAGCCGGGACCGCTCCGGGACGGGCAGGTCGTCGAAGCGGGCGAGGGCCCAGACCGCCGGATGGAGGGGAAAGGGGACCACGAGCAGGAAGCAGGCGAAGGCCGGAAGAAGGAAGAAATAGTCCTCTTCGGGCTCGTCCAGCTTCACCGGGTGGACGTCGTCCATGAAGCGGAAGACGACGGCTTGCAACCGTTCCAGGACCCGGCCCCCCGGTCGTCCCACGAGCCGATCCAGGGCCGCCCCGGCGAGCCACGCCCGCCGCTCCGTGATGGACGGCGCCACGATCACCTCCCACAGTCGCAGGGTGGTGAACCGGGACTCGTCCTGCGCCAGCACCCGCTGGAGGTACGACGTCCCGCTCCTGGGGAGCCCCACCACGAAGACCGGCTCCCTGATCTCGACCTTCCGATATCCTGGAAAGAGGATCTCGTCCAGGAGGAGGCCCAACCAGTGTACGAGCTGGATTGCGAGGAAGGCCGGGACGAACAGGAGGAGGACCAGGGTCCGGCGGAGCCCGAAGGGCCGGAGGATGGCGCCGATGGAGCCGGGGGAGAGGGTGTGGCGGAGAAGCCGTCCCACGAGCCGAAGGTACCGGGGCCCGCCGCGTCCGAACGTCCCCACCGGCAGCTCCCTCTCCTGACCCTCCGGACGGGAACCGCTCATGGCCCGCGGATGCTCACAAGCTGTCCGTCTGCTCTTCGATGAAGATACGGAAGTCCTCCTGTCGCTCCACGAGGGATTGGAAATTCCCTTCCAGGGACTGCCAGACCAGGATCCCACCGGCCACGGAGAGGGCGGCTCCCGTGAGCAGAAGGGCTCGTCGCCGCCACTTCGGATCCATGATTCGGCCTCCGTGCGAGGTGATCCACGCCAGGGAGGTGGCAGTTGCGATGTTGGTGGCGAAGAGGACGACGACGTAGACGATCCCCTCCTCCGGGCTCCGGTTCCAGCTCCGGAGCATGAGAGGCGAGCCCACCACCAGCCAGAAGAGCCACGGCGCCGGGGTCAGCAGGGCGCTCAGGGCCACGTGCCAGAAGCGGGCGCTCTGGGGTGCGGCGGCCTGGATATCGACACCGGTCTGGGACGGGTACCGGTGGTGATAGAGGAAGCGGATCCCCACCAGGAGGACGATGGAGCCACCGATGATCCCGATCGCCGTCAGTGCCGTCCTGTTCAGGACGTCCAGGAGGAGGGCCGTGGTGATCAGGGGAAGGACATCGGTGACCAGGGGCGTGAAGGCGAGACGGACCGCCGGTCGGAACCCCTTCTCGAGCCCCGTGGCCGCCACCATGGTCGTGTAGGGACCCGGGGCCAGCCCGGCGAAGGTGCCGAGGATGAAGGCGGTCAGGATCGTGGAGGCCACGGCGGAATGGGGCTTTCGTCGCGTTGGGACGGGGGCGGGCGCGTCCGGAGGTCCGGCAGGCACGGGTCCCGGCTGCGGGGCACGCCCACGGTACGATCTCGTGCTGCCACGCCATGCGCTAGGGTATCAGCGTGTCCGGGCGGAAGCTATCCCCGGGCTCGGGGGCGTGGCGCTCGGAGCGTACGGGGCGCTTCCGCTACCCTTGGAAGGTCCGGTCGTCACCGGGGGGCGCGTCTCCCGGAGATTCGTCCGTGGGAGGGGGCGTCGGGGGGGCGACCGCCGAAGGGGCCTCGCTCCAGCCGGGGGTGACCGCTTCAGTGCCGTCACCACCGTCGAGGTGCACCCGGGGGAGTTCCTGACCGAGCCGTGGCAGATCGCGGCCCGCGACGACCCGCACGCCGGGCATGTCCGACGAGAGGCAGCCGACGCCCGGACGACGTTCCGGCCCCGTCCGAAAGGGTTCTGTTGTTCGAGATCTTCTCGCTCCCTAGAATGGGGTAGCGATGCTCCATACCGGGGGTGGGAAGATGACGGACCGTCGACATCCCGAGTTCGTGCACGCCAACTGGACCGTCGCCGAACGGTCTTCCGGACCTCCTCCCGGGGCCGCGCCCGAAGGAGCCGCCTCCGATCGGTCCACCGGTGAGACCGGTGAGGCCGGTGAGGGCACCGCCGCCGAGGCCGCCGATCCGTCGTCTCCATCCCCTTCGGCGATCGCCGACCGCCCCTTCTCCCGGCGGAGCTTCATCAAGGGCGTGATCGCGTCCGGGGCATCGGTCTCGGCCGTGGCCTACTTCGGCTCCGGCTGTGCGCGCCCCGGTGTACCGGTCCAGGGTGCGGTGGAGCGGCTGGTGACCCTCAACGTCGACGGCGAGAGCCGCCGGGTCGACGTCCTTCCCCAGGAGACCCTGGCCATGACGCTCCGCTACAAGCTGGGGCTCACGGGCACGAAGCTGGGGTGTGACCGGGCGGAGTGCGGAGCGTGCACGGTCATGATCGACGGGGTCACCCACTACTCGTGCTCCACCCTGACCCACCGGGTACGGGGCCGGGAGGTGACGACGGTGGAGGGGCTGGAGAGCCCCGACGGGGAGCTTCATCCGGTCCAGCAGGCGTTCATCGACGAGCTGGGACCCCAGTGTGGGTTCTGCACGCCGGGGCAGGTGGTGGCCGCCGCGGCCCTCCTGGCGCGGAACCCGTCTCCCACACGGGAAGAGGCCCGACAGGCCATGTCGGGCAACCTGTGTCGCTGCGGCGCCTACGACCACTACCTGAACGGGGTCATGCGGGCCTCGGAGCGGATGTCCTGATGCTGAGGGACATGATGCCGCCCTTCGAGCTCTTTCAGCCCACGACGGTGGATGCGGCGCTGGAGCTCCTGGACCGGTACGGCGAGGACGGCTGGAAGCTGGCGGGCGGCTACGACAGCCTCGACTGGTTCAAGGATCGGACGAAGCGTCCGTCGGCGGTGATCGATCTCGAAGGGATCGAGGAGCTGCGGGGAATCCGGGAGACCGGAGACGGCCTCGAGATCGGAGCCGTGGCGACCCTGACCGAGATCGAGTCCCACGCGGCGATTCAGCGAGATTACGGGCTCCTCGCCGACGCCGCCCGCCACGTGGCGAGCCCCCAGATCCGCAACGCCGGCACCCTGGGCGGGAACGTCTGCCAGGACACGCGCTGCTGGTACTACCGGGCCGGGCTGAAGTGCTACCGCGCCGGGGGCAACATCTGCTACGCCGACACCCCCGAGGGAATGAACCGGGAGCACTCCCTCTTCGGGGCGAACCGGTGCGTGGCCGTATCGCCGTCGGACACGGCGCCGGCTCTGGTGGCGCTGGACGCCGAGATGGTGGTCCGAAGCCCCGGAGGTGAACGGATCATTCCCGCCGAGGACTTCTTCATGGGGCCGGCCACCGACATCACCCGGATGACGGTCCTGGAGCCCGAGGACCTCCTGGTGGCCGTGCGGCTTCCCGCGACTTGGGCGGGAGCCCGCTTTCGATTCGAGAAGGTGGCGGATCGGGGGAGCTGGGACTTTCCCCTGGTGAATCTGGCGACCGCCCTCCGGACGAGCGGCGATGGGGATGTGGTAGAGGACGTCCGGATCGTGGCTGGAGCGGTCCAGTGCGTGCCCCGACGCCTCCGGGGGGCCGAGGACCTCGTGCGCGGAAGCCGTCGGGGGAGTGCCGAGGACGTGGCCCGGCTCGCCGTCCGGGCCGGGGCGGTCTCGGTGGAAGGCGCCGAGCCCCTCAACTACAACCACTTCAAGGTGCCCTTGTTGGAGCGGTTGGTCGCCCGCGCGGTCCGGGAGGTGTGACGAGGACGCCCGGCCACCGCCGGCTCGAACCTCCCGGATCCCGTGGCGGGACGGCCGACCGAGGTCGCGGCGTGGATTCGAGATCCGAGAAGCCTCCTGTTCCACCGTGTAGGGCGGACGGAGCCTGACCCGGGCGATTTCCCGCCTCGGCTCAGCGGACTTCCACCTGGACCTCCTGCTGGAAGATGGCGGCTTCGACGAGCATGGACTCGAGGTCGACCTCGGCGAGCCACGACGGTGAGTTCAGGTCCACCAGGAGTTGGATCTCCTGGTCCTCTTCCAGCGTGATTCCGGCCTCTCGCTCCACGACGATGGAATCCACCCCGGGGCCGCCCACGTCGATCCGCCCTTCCACCGGGACGTTCCCCACGAGGAGCTCGGCCTCCACGTCCGCGTGGACGTCGGTGAAGATGACCCGGGCCCGAGGGTAGGAGCCCACGGGAAGCTGGACCCTGGAGAGCGTCGCCTCCGACCGTCCCTCGACGTCCACCACCGCCCGGCTGTCCTCGGCCACGACGGGAATTCGGTCACCCACGTCGTTCTCGAGGTAGACCCGGAGGGTGGCGTCCACCTGTCCCTCGACG
>JBKHJU010000139.1:0-5945 GCA_046537985.1 Longimicrobiales bacterium | reverse complement strand
GTCCGGACGTCGGCCCGTCCCTGAGGCTCGGGGCGGCGAGTGGGCGTCGTTCAGCCCATGCCCCCGGCCCGCCTCCGTCACCCATCGTCCCGGAAAGATCGGAGCAGACGGAGATTCCTCAGATCGTTGGTCACGGGATCGTCTTCCTTGGGCGTCTCCAGGAGCTTGGGCGCGCCGAGGAAGCGGTCGTCGGTCATGATCCGACGGAAAGGGGCCTCGCCCAGGGATCCCCTGCCGATGTGCTCGTGGCGATCCTTCCGGGAGTCGAAGGGGTTCCGGGAGTCGTTCAGGTGGAAGAGCTGCAGGCGCTCCAGCCCCAGGACGTCGTCGAAGCGGGCCCACACCCCCTCGTAGTCCTCCACGAGATCGTATCCCGCCGAGTACGCGTGGCAGGTGTCCACGCAGATTCCGACTCGGCCACGGAGCTCTCCGGGCACGCCCTCGAGAATCGTGGCCAGGTTCTCGAAGGTGGCGCCGACGCTGGTCCCGGAGCCGGCGGTCAGCTCCAGAAGGACGGTGGGCCCATCCGGCACAGCCTCCAGGGCCCGGGCCACCCCCTCGGCGTTCCGGGCCAGCCCGCTCTCCATGTCTCCGTCGGTGGCATTTCCGGGGTGAGTGACCACGAAGTCCAGGCCCAGTGCGGCGGAGCGATGCAGCTCTCCCTCGAAGCAGGCGTAGGAGCGGTCCCACAGCTTCGGATCCGGCGAAGAGAGGTTGATGAGGTAGGAATCGTGGGCCACGGTCACCCGGATTCCCTCCCCCTCCCGCTCCTCCCGGAAGGCCTCGGCCGTCTCGGCGTCGATGACGGGCTCGGCCCACCGGCTCGGCTGCTTGGTGAAGAGCTGGAGGGAAACCGACTCGATCTCCCGGGCCCGACCGGGGGAGTTCTGGACGCCTCCGGCGCTTGACACGTGGGCCCCCAGCTCGTCGAAGCTTTCCTCGCCATCCCTGCGATCGCTCATTCCACTCTTCGCGTGCACGTCGCTCTCCGCGTTCACGGATCTCGTCATCCTTCGCTGCCGTCCCTTCCATTCGTGGCCGGTTCCGTCCGACTCTCGTCCCGACACCTCCTCCTTCGAGCGCGTGATCGTGCGACCATCTCGCCGTGATCCCGCCCCCTCGACCCCCAGAATTATTTTCCCGTCCCGGAAATCCGATTCCGGCCCGCATCGAGACAGGATCCTGTGGGAACATGTGTTTTTAATCCCCGCAAGTGATTGTCTTCTAAAGACTTGTCGTCCGTTTTCTCACAACGGTCGAGCGCGGGCACGTCCCTTGAATCATCTGTTTCCCGTCATCGACGTCCCGCCCTCTCGGAAGACGGCCCGGTCGTCGGCCTCGGACGAGCACACCGAAAGGAAAGTCCCATGCGATTCGCCACCGACGGATTCCTGGATCTCCGGGACAGCGGAATGGTCCGCATGCCCGGCGCCTACGAAGACGAGCTCGAGGCCCTGCCGGAGCGGCGGGCCCTCTCCTTCCTCCTCTCCCATTCGTTCAAGGGAGCCCGGACCATCGTCCGCCCTCTCTCGGAGGCGAATCGGCGGACGCTGCGCCGGGCCCAGTGGTCCGACTGCGTGAACCATCGGATGAACCTGGTGGATCGGGTCTGGCGAGAGATCACCGAGCCGGTGTACGGCATCGCCTCCTCCGACGAGCCCCAGCTCCTCCAGATCGTCCTCTACGGCGACCTCTGGGCGTACCCCCTCTACCTGGTGGGAGATCGGACCGAGGTCAATCCCGATGGCGGGCTTCCGGTGGGCAAGGTCAAGCGCCGGAAGGGCACCCCCCGGATCGACGTCCAGAGCGCCTAGCGCACCACCGCAGTTCCGGCGCCCCCCACCTCCTCCGGTTCCCCGGGGCCCGGCCGGTGAGGCGCAGCCCGGTCGGGTGAGGCGCCGTTCCAGGTGACCGTCCACGGCGACCGCGACCGGGGCTCTCCGTCTACTCGGGGAGCCCCGGCTCCGTCATGGCCCGGACGTCCAGAGCCTCTTCCAGCTCCTCGTCCGTGAGAAGCCCCTTCTCCTTCACCACGTTCCGCACCGACATCCCCCGCGCGGCCGCCTCCTTGGCCACCTCCGACGCCTTGTCGTACCCGACGTACGGATTCAGGGCCGTGGCGATGGAGGGATTGAGCTCGAGGAGCTCCCTCGCCCGCTCCTCGTCGGCCCGGATTCCCGTGACGCATCGCTCGGTGAAGACCCGCACGCTGTTGGCCAGAAGCACGATGGACTCCAGGAGGGCATCGGCGATGACGGGCATCATGACGTTCAGCTCGAGATTCCCCCGCCCACCGGCGATGGTGATCGTGGCGTGGTTCCCCGCCACCCGGGCGGCCACCATCATCACGGCCTCTGCCATGACCGGGTTCACCTTCCCCGGCATGATGGAGCTCCCCGGCTGGACCGCGGGAATGCTGATCTCGTGGATCCCCGACGTGGGACCGCTGGAGAGCCAGCGAATGTCGTCGGCGATCTTGAGGAGGCTGGTGGCCACCGTGTTCAGGGCCCCCGACGCGCTCACCGCCGCATCCTTGGCGCCCTGGGCCTCGAAGTGGTTCTCCGCCTCCCGGAAGTCGTGGCCCGCCAGATCCGATATTCGGGCGACGGCCTTCCCGGGAAAGTCCTCGTGGGTGTTGATTCCCGTTCCGGTGGCCGTTCCGCCCAGGGCGACCTCGGCCAGCTCGTCGGACGCCCGGCGAAGCCGCTCGACTCCCCGGCGCACCTGCTGGGCGTACCCCCCGAACTCCTGCCCCAACCGCACGGGGGTGGCGTCCATGAGATGGGTGCGGCCCGACTTGAGCACGTCGTCGAACTCCTCGGCCTTGGCGACCAGGGACTCCTCCAGGGCCTCCAGGGCCGGGATGAGCTCGTCCTCGACGGCCACCCGGGCCGAGACGTGCATGGCCGTGGGAATGGTGTCGTTCGAGGACTGGCCGAAGTTGACGTGGTCGTTGGGGTGGACGGATCGAGCATTCCCGCCGTCGCGTCCCGCGTCGCCGTCGTCACCCTCCGCGCTCCCGCCTGCGGGGACGGGCCGGTCCGCGAGGAGCTGGGTCGCCCGGCTCGCCACCACCTCGTTCATGTTCATGTTCGTGGAGGTGCCCGACCCGGTCTGGTAGATGTCCAGGGGGAACTCGTCGTCCCACTCGCCGGCGGCCACCTCCTCCGCGGCCCGGGCTACGGCGTCGGCGACGGTGGAGTCCACCGTCCCCAGGGAGGCGTTGACCTCGGCAGCGGCCCGCTTGATCCACGCCAGGGCCCGGATGAAGCGACGGTCGAAGCGCCGCCCGCTGATGGGAAAGTTGTCCACGGCCCGCTGGGTCTGGGCCTGGTACAGGGCGTCCTTCGGCACCTTCACCTCACCCATGGAGTCCCTTTCCACGCGATGCTCTTCGGACATCATTCTCGGTCTCCTCGATGACGACGGTCCGCGCCAGCAAAGGCAAAGATGCCGGGACGGATCGGAGCGGTAAAGGCTGGGTTGAAGGGACCGGAGCTCCCGTCGGCCCCTGTTTCGACACGAACCTCCCCCTGTACGTTGGGGACATCCCCTCGGTTCGGTGGAAGGGCCGGACCGGCGGAGGTCGAGGGAGGGGTCGAAACCGCGGAAGGCCATCCCTCGTTGTTACAATCCAGCACCCGATCCGTGACCACCGGACGCTAGCTTTCGGTGAGGTCATGGGATGAAGCACGGAATCGCGCAGCCCGGACGGATGAACCCGAATCCGGATCCACGGATCCGAAAGGGGTGAAGCCATGTCCACGTGGATGCTGATCCTGGGAAGGGTCGACGAACGGCTCCTCCACGCCCTCGTCGTTCGCCGCCGGAGCCTGGTCAGCTACGGTATGGCCGGAATCACCAGGCTGGCGGATCCGCCCGTGGCCCTCGCCATCGCCCTGGTCCTCTTCTTCATCCCCTTCGACGCGCCGGTGGGGCCGGCTCTTCCCGCTCTCATCACCCTGATCACCTCCCACGTCGTGGTCCAGGCCCTCAAGCACATGGCGCACCGGAACCGGCCCGATCTGCCGCGGGGCTTCAGGTGCCTCGTGGATGCGCCCGACCGTTTCTCCTTCCCCTCCGGACACGCCGCCGCGGCCCTGTCCCTCGCCCTTCCGGTCGCGGCCGTTCTGAGCGTCGTGCCTTCGGCGACCGTGATCCTTCTGGCCCTACTCGTCGGAATCTCCCGATCCTACCTGGGGATCCACTATCCCGGCGACGTCCTCATGGGGTGGATCGTGGCAGCCGGCTGCTACGCCGCCGGCAACCACCTCTTGCCCCTCCACTTCGAGCCGGTCCTCTTCTAGAGGTCTTCTAGCTCTTCGGAGGCCGGCTGGGCCGCATCTCGATTCGGCTGACGTGGGTGCGGGCCGGCTGGGCCAGGAGGCTCATGACCGCCTGGGCCACGTCTTCGGGGCGCTGGGCCCACTCCCGGTGCTTCCGAACCGGATCCCTGCCGCTGAAGTGGGTCTCCACGCTCCCCGGCATGATAACGCTGACCCGGACGCCGTCGTGTCGGACGTCCAGCATCATGGCCTCGGTCAGCCCGATGAGGCCGAACTTCGAAGCGTTGTAGGCGGCACCGCCCGCGAAGGTGTTGCGGCCCGCCAGGGAGCCGATGTTGACGACCCAGCCGTCGCCGGAGTCCGAAAGGTGGGGAAAGGCCGCCTTCGAGCAGTAGAAGGCGCCGTCGAGGTTGGTCCCGATCACCGTGCGCCAGTCCTCGAGGCTCATCTCCGGCACCGGGGCGAAGCGTCCCACTCCCGCGTTGTTCACCAGGATGTCCAGCCGCCCGAACCGGTCCACCGCTCCGTCGATCAGCGTCCGGCAGTCGTCGGCGTCGCGGACGTCGCACGTCGTTCCCCAGACCCGGTCGCGGGCTCCTTCCTGGAGCTCCGACACCACCCGGTCCACGTCCTCCTTCGTCCGGGAGGTGACGACGACGCTGGCTCCGGCGCCCAGGAGGGACTCGGCTACGGCTCGACCGATTCCCTTCGTGCTTCCGGTGACGACGGCGACTCTTCCACTCAGCTCCGGCATGGTCTGCGGCTCCTCGATCTCGAAACGGGTGTCGAATTGCTGGGGCGGACTCGGGAGAGTCCCCGGAGGGCCCACCGACGCCCGGCCGGCCGCCCGGCCTAGAAACCCCGGACTCCAGACACCGATCCACTTCAACCGCACCGGCGAGATCGATCCCGTGAGACCGAACCGTGCCGAGGCTCCCGGTCGAGGCTCGCGCCCCACCCGGAGGCGGCCCCCCGTCCACCGGCCTGGAGACCGCCCCCGATCTCCGGTAGCTTCCTGCCATGAGTCCCGTGGCCCTCGTCACCGGCGGTGCCGTTCGCGTCGGCCGGGCCCTCTCCCTGGGCCTGGCCGAGGCCGGATACGACGTGGTGGTGAACTTCCATACGTCGAAAGCGTCCGCCGCGGAGGTCGCCGAGCGCATCGAGGCCCTCGGAAGAACCCCACTTCTCGCCCCGGGAGACGTGAGCGCCTCCGACGCGATGACGGAGATCGCCCGACGGGTTCGGGATCGCTTCGGCGCCCTGGATCTCCTGGTCAACAACGCATCCACCTTCTTTCAGAATCCCCTCCTCGAGGTCGGTGAGGAGGAGTGGGATCGGGCCATGGCGGTGAACGTGAAGGGGCCGTTCCTCCTGGCCCGGGAGCTGGCTCCGGAGCTCGGGGCGGCACGGGGATCGGTGGTGAACGTCACCGACCTCTCGGCCTTCACGCCCTGGAAGAGCTTCCCCCATCACTCCGTGTCGAAGGCGGCGCTCTTGCATCTGACCCGGGTCATGGCCAAGGCCCTGGCTCCCGACGTCCGCGTCAACGCCCTGGCACCCGGAACCGTCCTCCCTCCCGACGACTACGGCCCGAAGGAGCGGGAGCGATCCCGGAAGCGGACTCTCCTGGGCACGCTGGGAACTCCGGACGACGTGGTC
>JBKHJU010000138.1:0-5980 GCA_046537985.1 Longimicrobiales bacterium | reverse complement strand
GGGTCCGGGACCTGATCCTCTGGTCCGAGAACGCCACGAAGTCTGAGATAGCGGCCCTCACGCGCGTGGTCGCCCGGCTGGCCCGAGAAGGTGGCGCTCCAGGGAGGTCTGCTCTACCCCGGCGGCCCGCTCCGACGGGCCACCGAGAACGTCCTGACCCGCCACGCAGCGCGCAGGTTGGATCGGGATCCGAACCGCTCGAGGGGGCGGCGGGGCTGGCCCGGGCGATGCTCGAGTCCGGATAGCCGCGACGCCGGGGAGGGCCGGTGACGCCTTCACCATCGCTACCGGAACTCCTATCGCAGCGTCTCCTCCAGGGCGGTCGAAGCGTCGGTGCTCTCGTCCCGGTACTTCACGATGACAGGCACATAGAGCTGGATGCCGTGCTCCCGGGCGAAGGCGTTCGAGGTGGGCCGGGCGCCGGGGACCACCACGGCCCCGTCCGGGATGCTCAGGGGCTCGTCCTCGGTGGCCCGGTAGATCTCTTCCCGCACGAGGTCGTACACGGCGGTGGAGCGGGTGAGCTGCACCCCGGGGGCCAGGATCGACCGCCGGCCCACCAGCGTTCCTTCGAAGACGCCCACGTTTCCCGCCACCAGGACATCGTCCTCGATGATCACGGGGCGGAGCCCCACGGGCTCCAGCACTCCCCCGAGTTGGGCTCCGGCGGAGAGGTGCACGCGCTTCCCGACCTGGGCGCAGGAGCCCACCAGGGCGTGAGAATCGATCATGGCGCCCTCGTCGACCCAGGCTCCGATGTTGATGTAGGCCGGCGGCATGATGACGACGTTGGGGGCGACGTAGGCGCCGTCCCGGATGGAGCTCCCCCCGGGGACGATCCGGATGTTCTGTTCCGCTCCCTCCGTGGGGCGGAGCGGAAGGGTGTCCCGGTCGAACCACTGGAATCGGGAACCGCCGAACCCCTCGTTTCCTCCTCTCTGGAAGGGGGCGTATTCCCGGGTCCGGCCCGTCCGGAACGCCAGGAGGATGCCGCTCTTGACCCACGGCACGGCACGCCATCCCTGGGCGCTCCGCTCGGCCGAGCGGACGGCGCCGGTCCGCAGCGCCCGGCGGAGCCGCTCCACCACGGCACGGGCTTCGTCCGGGTCGGGCCTCCGGTCTCCCCCGGTGAGAGCCAGGACGGACTCCCGGAGCTCCTCCACATCGATGGTCTCCACCGATGTCGTCCCTTCCGTCATGCCGTCTCCTTGGCTTCGTCCAACAGGTCGACCGATTCGAGGGCCTCCCGCAGGGTATCCCTGGCTCCCGATCCGAGGGGGGTGAGGGGAAGCCGGAGATGGCAGTCGAAGTGGCCCATCATCTCCAGGGCCGTCTTCACGGGGATGGGGTTCGTCTCCACGAAGTTGGCCCGCATGAGTGGAAGGAGCCTGTTGTGGAGCTTCCGGGCCGACCGGAGTCGGCCCTCCCGCAGGAGATCGGTGAGGGTGGCCATGGGGCCGGGAGCCTCGTTGGCCACTACGCTCACCACCCCCTCGCCTCCCAGTGCCATGAGGGCGAAGGTCAGATGGTCCTCCCCGGACAGGACCGAGAAGCCGGCGGGCCGGTCCCGGAGGATCGTCATGACCTGCTGGATGTCTCCCGAAGCTTCCTTGACGCCGGCGATGTTCTCCACCTCCTCCGCCAGACGGAAGAGGGTCGCGGGTGCGACGTTGCTAGATGTACGGCCCGGCACATTGTACACGAAGACGGGAATCTCCACGGCCGCGGCCACGGCCCGGTAATGAAGGAAGAGGCCTTCCTGCGTGGGCTTGTTGTAGTATGGGCTCACCGAGAGGAGGGCGTCGGCTCCCGTCCCGGCCGCGGCCCGGGCCAGCTCCACGGCATCCCGGGTGGAGTTGGTCCCGGCTCCCGCCATGACCGGGACCCGGCCTCCGGCCACCTCGACCGCCCGTCGGATCACCCGGAGCTGCTCCTCACCCGTGAGGGTGGCGCTCTCCCCGGTGGTTCCACAGGGGACGAGGAAGTGGACGCCGGCGTCCATCACCCATTCCACGTGCGTGGCGAAGGCGTCCAGGTCCACCTCTCCATCGGAGGTCATGGGGGTCACGAGAGCCGGGCCGACGCCGTGGAATCCGCCGTTCGTACCTCCGTTCCCTCCCGTGCCGGTCGGTCCGTGACTCAGGACGCGCATGGATGGTCCTCCTCGCTGGCGGGTTCATGGAAGTGGATGATCGGTTCGTGGATCGGGACGGGGCCGATGGTCCGGTGGAGTCGGCGCGTCCTCATCCGCCGAAGCGCTCTCCGAGCATGTCGTCCAGCGTATGGACCCCGGGCCGGTCCCGGATCCACGACGCGGCTTCCAGGGCACCTCTGGCGAAGCCCCTCCGCCCCCGGGCCTCGTGGCGGAGCTCGATCCGGTCGTCGGGACCCTCCACCTCCACCACATGGGTGCCCGGTACCTCACCGACCCGGCTCGAGGTCACCTCCAGGCGGCCCGGATCGGAGGGAGGCGCCTGGGGGCCCTCCACCCAGTCCCGCTTCCGCTCCACGGTGTCCACCAGAATCCCGGCCAGCCGCCGGGCGGTGCCGCTGGGATGATCCATCTTGTAGCGGTGGTGGGTCTCGTGGACGTGGGTGTCGTACTGGTCCAGGGTGTCCACCAGCTCGCCGAGGCGTCGGACCACCCGGAAGAAGAGCTGGACGCCCAGGCTGAAATTCGGCGCGTAGATGAGCCCCGTCCGGCCGTCGTCGACGGCGGTCCGGACCTCGTCCAGGCGGTCGTACCAGCCGGTGGTTCCCACCACCGCATCCACGCCGGCCGACGCGATCGCCCTGATGTTCGAGACGGCGGCTCCCGGCCCGGTGAACTCCACCGCCACGTCGGCGCCGGTCAGGCGCTCGGCGTCCAGCGCGCTCCCATCGTCGATCCGGGCCACGATCTCGTGCCCCGACTCTCGGGCCACCGCCTCGACCTCCCGGCCCATGCGGCCGTATCCCACCAGTGCGATCCTCAACCGATCCACGCGCGCTTCTCCTCGTCCCGGAATTCGATCAGTGTCAGATGCAGGCGCCGGACGAGCGCCGGAGCTTCGGTCTGGTCCACGACGAAGCTGAGGCTGACGTCGGAGGCCTGGCTGATGAGATGGACTGGCGTCCGTTTTACCGCCCCGAACACCAGGGCGTCGGTCCCGGGCTCCGCCATCAGGCCTCGACCGACCACGGTGACCGTGGCCAGCCCGGAGAGGATCTCCACCTCCGCGAAGTCCGAGAGCTCTTCCCGGACGACCTCCAGGTTCTGGCTCACGTCGATGGTGAAGGCCGTGGACGAATGACTGGTGGCCACCAGGTCGACGGGCAGGTGGTGCCGTGCCAGCACGTCGAAGACCCGGGCCAGGAAGCCGTAGGGGAGGGCTGAAGGGTGGGATCGGACCTTGATGAGCGCCACGTCCGGCTTGTACGCCACGGCGGCGATCTCGGTGATTCCCCTCCTGTCGGCCAGGATCCGGGTGCCGGTCCCCGAAGGGTTGAACGTGTTCCTGATGCGGACCACCAGCCCCCTGGAAACCGCGTGCTTGGCCGCCCCGGGGTGGATGACCCTGGCGCCGAAGTAGGAGAGCTCCACGGCCTCCTCGAAGCCCATCTCGGGCAGGGTCGCCGCGTTGTCCACGGCCCGGGGATCGCCGGAAAGGATTCCGTCCACGTCGGTCCAGATGTTGATCTCCTGGCCTCCCAGGGCGCCTCCCAGGAGAGCCGCCGTGTAGTCCGACCCTCCCCGACCCAGGGTCGTCGTCCTTCCGTCGGCCGTCGCTCCCATGAAGCCGCCGATCACCGGCACCACGCCGCGCTCGCAACGGGAGAGGATGTGTCGCCGGGCCAGCTCCCTCACGGCCTCCTCGTCGGGTCGCGCGGCCCCGAATCGTGCGTCGGTGCGCACCACCTCCCGGGCGTCTACCGTCTCGGCGGGAATGCCCTGGAGCCGGAAGGCGAGGGTCACGAGGCGGGCGGAGAGGTCCTCGCCCAGCGCCACGATCTCGTCGTCGAGCTCGCCGGGACGGTCCGACCAGTCGCTCTCCCCGGCGGAGCGGATCCGGCCGAGAACACCTTCGAGCTCGTCGGCCGTAGCGTCCCCGGGCGCCGAAGGATCATCCCCCTCCGAAGCCTCCCGACCATCCCCTGCGTGGTGCTCCAGGAGCTCCTTCAGGAGCCGGACATGGCGCTCCCGAAGCTCGTCCACCCACCCCTCGACCGGCCCGGGGTCGCCCCGGAGCGCTCCGGCGATCCGAACCAGGAGGTCGGTGACCCCTCGCAGGGCCGAGACCACCACCACATGAGGCCCGGGCTCCGAGGCGAGGATCCCGGGGAGCCGGGCGATTCGCGACGCGTCGGCGACGGAGGTACCCCCGAATTTGTGGACCACCGGCGGGGGGACGGGGATCGCTCCGGCATCGGCCCCGGCGGCACCCGATGCCCCATCGATATCATCGGCTCCGACGGCGGAGCGGTCAAGCACCGTTGCCCCCGGGACGACCGACGGAGCCCGCGACATCCGCGGCGCCTGCAGCCCCCGCCGGTGGGCGGCCGGAGGCGCCGGGGGAGGGCACGAGCCCCCGTGCACGGCAGAGCTCGGCATTCAGCACCGCCGCTCCGGCCGCGCCACGGATCAGGTTGTGGGAGAGGACCATGAACTTGACGTGATGCACGTCGCAGCGCCGGATCCGGCCGACGGTCACCGCCATCCCCCGTCCCTCCTCCCGGTCGATCCCGGGCTGGGGACGGTCCTCTCCGTCCAGGACCACCACCGGCCGCTCCGGGGCCAGGAGGCGCAGACGGGCAATCTCAACTTCGGGCTCTCCGCATCGGCCGGCACCGGGCTGGCCGGGTTCATCGGTTACGAGCAGCCCAACCTGTTCGGACAGGCCAAGAGCGGACGGTTTCGATGGCTGTTCGGTGGCCGGACCCAGGACATCGAGCTCAGCTATTCGGACCCCGAGATCTTCGGCAGCCGGCAATCGGCCACTCTCAGCGTTCGCAGCTCCAGAGACCAGTTCCGCACGTTCAGCCTGGGCGAGCGACGTCAGACGGGTGGCTCGCTCGAGGTGGGCACGCCCTTCTTCGACCTCCGGGCCACCCGTCTCTTCGTGGGGTATTCGCTCTTCCACGACGAGGTGCGCAACCTCGGCGACGTCTCGGCGGAGAATCGGCAGTTCCTGACCGAGGGGATCAGGAGTACGATCAACACGAGGCTGGTCCGGGACACCCGCACCGGCGGAACTTTCCCGACCGGGGGCTCGCGTCACGCCCTCAGCGCGAGGTTCACGGGCGGGCCCCTCGGGGGCGACGGTGACTACGGCAAGTACGAGCTCGAGAGCGAGTGGTTCGTGCCGGTCGCTCGAATCGGCGGAGGCCTCGAATCGCAGCCCATCGAGTTCACGGCCGGCCTCTCCGTGGAATCGGGCTTGATCCTGGGAGCGAACCCGTTCTTCCGGGAGCGATTCTTCATGGGCGGCGTCCAGATCGGCAAGCAGCTTCGAGGCTACGAAGAGGCCACGATCACGCCGCGGGGGCACGTTCCGCGGAACACGGAGTCCTTCAGCCGCCTGGACCGCGTGGGCGGATCTTATTTTCTGACGTCGGCGATGTTCTGCGTCAAGCTCACCGGGAACCTCTTTGCGTCGACCTTCCTGGATGCCGGCAACGTCTACCCGAGCGCGTCGCAGCTCAATCCGACGGACCTGCTGATCGGAGCCGGGGCGGGGGTGAGCCTGGTGACACCGTTCGGTCCCCTCGGCATCGACTACGCGTACGGATTCGATCGCCGCGACGTCTTCGGCAGGCCCGATCCCGGCTGGAAGCTTCATTTCAAGTTCGGGCAGGTCTTCTGATACTTCTTGTTTCCCGAGCGCGCGCGACGCGCGCTCGAGCACCGCAGATTCATCGATACAGGAGAGTAGATCCCATGCGTCGAACCACATCGCTCACGCTGGCCACGGGCGTCTTCCTGATGACCGCAGCCGGGGCC
>JBKHJU010000137.1:0-5998 GCA_046537985.1 Longimicrobiales bacterium | reverse complement strand
TCCCTGCACCGGTCGAGGGTCGTCGCATCCTCCCCGCCGCACTCCTGGGCGAGGGACAGGATCTCCTCCTGGCCCGCAGTCGGGGTGGGCCCGAGGACGTCGAGGACGAGCAGGACCGAGCAGAAGAGGACGGCGGTCGGGAGCCCCTGAATCCGTCCGCGACAAGCCCCGTTCATTACGCTCCACCCTCGAACCGGACGCCGTCCCCGGGCTCCACCCGCCCCAGGGTCCAGGCGATCTCATCCCGGTCGGCCAGCTCGGCCACCAGGGAGTCGGCCCGATCCCGAGCCACCACGACCACCATCCCGACCCCCATGTTGAAGGCCCGGAACATCTCTTGGGTCTCGACGCCTCCCTGGCGGGCCAGGACCCGGAAGACGGTGGGGATCTCCCAGGTGGATCGATCGACGACGGCGCCGAGGCCTTCGGGAAGGACGCGGGGAAGGTTTCCGGGAAGCCCGCCCCCGGTGACATGGGCCAGGGCGTGCAGCCCGGGATCGTCCAGTACCGACGAAAGGGCCGGCAGGTAGCTCCGGTGCACCCGAAGGAGCACCTCTCCCACCGTCTCGTCGGTGTCGGGAAAGGGGTCGTCGGTGTCGAGAGCCATCCGCTCGAAGACGATCTTCCGGGCCAGGGTGTAGCCGTTGGTGTGGAGGCCCGACGACGCCAGGGCGACCAGGGCGTCGTCCTCCCGGACCGTCGAGCCGTCCAGGATCTTCTCCCGCTCGACGATCCCCACGATGAAGCCGGCAAGATCGTACTCGTCCGGCGCATAGAAGTCCGGCATCTCGGCCGTCTCGCCCCCGAGGAGGGCACACCCGTTCTCCAGGCACGCCTCCGCCACTCCGCGCACCACCGACGAGACGACGTCCTCTTCCATCTCTCCTGTGGCCAGGTAGTCGAGGAAGAAGAGGGGACGGGCGCCCTGGACCAGGATGTCATTGACGCAGTGGTTTACCAGGTCCCGACCCACCGTGTCGTGGCGTCCCGCCCGGAACGCCACCTTGAGCTTGGTACCGACCCCGTCGGCGCTGCTCACCAGGACGGGCGTCCGAAACCCCTCGGGCACCGCGTAGAGCCCTCCGAAGAGCCCCATCTCGGAGAGGGTGTTCTCGTCCCGGGTCCGGGCCACGAGCTCCTTCAGCCGCTCCTTGGCTCGCTCGGCTGCCTGGAGATCGACACCCGCGTCCCGGTAGCTCAGGCCATCATTCACGGCTGGTGCCATCCGTCGTCGATCCGCCCGCCCCTCGAGATTCGTCCCATTCGTGCCGGAACTCGGTCATGGCCCGGAACTCACGGACACGATCGACCACTGCCACCTCGTCCAGGTCGACGAACCGATTCACGCTGAACTCCTCCACGGCGTAGGACCCCATGGCGGAGCCGTAGATCATGGCCCGCCTCAGGTCGTCCCGCTCCACGGAGTCGACCCAGGCCAGGTAGCCGACGAATCCCCCGGCGAACGCGTCTCCGGCCCCGGTGGGGTCGAAGATCTCCTCCAGGGGGTATCCGGGTGCGAAGAAGAGCCAGTCCGGACCGTAGAGGATCGCGCCGTGCTCCCCCTTCTTGACCACCACGATCCGGGGACCCCGCTCCCGGATCCATCGAGCGGCCTTCAGAAGGTTCGGCTGGTCGGCCAGCTGTCGGGCCTCGGCGTCGTTGACCAGGAGGAGGTCCACCCTCTCCAGAACGTCGAGGAGGGCGTCCCGGCTTCCGTCGATCCAGAAGTTCATGGTATCGCACGCCACGAACGTCGGATTCTCGACCTGCTCGAGGGTCCGGAGCTGGAGCTTCGGGTCGATGTTGCCCAGGAAGACGTACCGGGCGTCCCGGAAGTCCTCGGGGATGTGGGGATCGAAGTCGGCGAAGACCCCGAGACGGGTGTCGAGCGTATCCCGGGAGTTGAGGTCGTAATCGTAGCGTCCGGACCAGCGGAAGCTCTCCCCGTCGGCCTGCTCGAGACCTGCGAGATCGACACCCCTCTTCACCAGGAAGTCGAGGTCCGAGAGGGGGTAGTCGGATCCCACCACGCCGACCATCTGGACGGACGTGAAGATCGAGGCGGCCCCGGCGAAGAAGACCGCCGAGCCCCCGACGACATCCTCGACCTTCCCGAACGGCGTCTCCACCGTGTCCAGAGCCACGCTTCCCACTACGAGGGCGGACATGGTCAGCTCCCCTCCCCTTCCGACTCTTCGACGGTCCCGGAGGCCCGGGCGCTCGCCCCGGTCTCGGCCGTCCTCGCCCCGGAATCGGGAATCACCGCGCCCTCCTCGGCCCGGACCATCCGTCGCGGCTGCGTGACTCCGAGGATTCGGAGTCCGTTCCCCAGGACCAGCTGCACGGCCCGGGCGAGGACGAGGCGGGCCTGGCGCAGCTCCGGGTCGTCCACCAGGACGGACAGCTCCGGATTCCGGCTCGGATTTCCCTCGTGGTACCACGAGTTGACCTGGCCGGAGGTCTGCTCCAGGTAGTCGCAGATCAGGTGCGGACCCCGCTGCTCGGCGGCGACCTCCACGAGGTTCGGAAACTCGGTGAGCTGCTTCACAAGCTCGCGCTCCCGCTCGTGGGTCAGGAGGCCCAGGTCGGCCTCACCGACGTCCAGATCCTTCGGATCGACGCCGCCCCTGGCGAAGATGCTCCACATGCGTGCGTGGGCATACTGGATCTTGTAGACGGGGTTCTTCTCCGACTGCTCCAGCGCGAGATCGAGGTCGAATACCAGGTGGGACTCGGGCCGGCGCATCTGGAAGAAGTAGCGGACCACGTCCACCCCCACGTTCTCGAAGAGGTCCCGGAGGGTGGTGTAGGAGCCGGCCCTCTTGGAGAACTTCACCTCCTCTCCGTCCTTCTCCACGGTCACCATCTGGTGGAGGACGTACTCGGGGTAGCCCTCCGGAAGGCCCAGGGCCCGGAGCCCGGCCCGGACCCGGGCCACGGTCCCGTGGTGGTCGGCTCCCTGTACGTTGATGGCGTGGTGGAACCCCCGGCGCCACTTCTCCCGATGGTACGCCACGTCCGGGACGAAGTAGGTCACCGATCCGTCGGACTTGACCATCACCCGGTCCTTCTGGTCACCGAACTCTGTGGTCCGGAGCCAGACCGCCCCCCCCTCCTCGTAGACCAGCCCGGACTCCCGCAAGTCTTCGATGACCTGCTCCACGGACCCCTCCTCGTGGAGAGCCGACTCCAGGTAGTACTCGTCGAAGTGGACCCCGAGCTCGGTGAGATCCCGGTCCTGCTCGTCCCGGAGGACGCGGACCGCGAACCGCCTCATGGCGTCGAGAGCCTCGTCCGAGTCGTCGTCCAGGTAGCGGTCTCCCAACTCGTCCCGGAGACTACGGGCGATCTCGGCGACGTACTCCCCCCGATATCCGCCTTCCGGGACCGGGACGTCCCGTCCCAGCTCCTGTTGATACCGGGCCCAGACGCTTCGGCTCAGGAGCTCGATCTGCTTTCCCGCGTCGTTGTAGTAATACTCCCGGTGCACGTCCCATCCGGTCCAGGCGAGAAGCTCGGAGACGGCGTCGCCGAGGGCCGCCTGACGGCCGTGACCCAGATGGAGGGGACCCGTGGGGTTGGCGGAGACGAACTCGACCATGACGGACTGTCCCGAGCCGGTGGCGCCCCGACCGTAGCCGTCTCCTCCGGTCAGGACCTCGACCAGGCGGGACGACATCGCCCCGTCCGACAGCCGGAAGTTGAGAAACCCCGGGCCGGCCACCTCCACCTCGGTTACGCCGGCTCCCCGGAGGTCCAGGCTTCGGCAGATCTCCTCGGCCAGCGCCCGCGGGGGACGACCCAGGACCGAAGCGTGGACGAGAGCCGCGTTGGAAGCCCAGTCGCCGTGCTCGGGCTCCCGGGGGCGTTCCAGCACCACCGTGGGATCCTCGACACCCATCTCCCGGAGGGCGGTGGCGAGCGCCTTCCGGATCCGGTCGTGGGCCGAGAGGGCGGGTTCGGAGTCGGTCACGCGTCCGGCGCCGAAGAGGAGGAAGAGCCCCCCGGGGAGCTTCCGGGGGAACCGTCCGCCGAACCGCCTCCGGTGCGATCGGAGCTGCCGGAGCCTTCCGCCTTCGCCGACGATGAGCCGTCTCCGCTCCCCGACGACCCCTTTTCGGCACCCGAGCCCGTGCTCGAGCCACCGGCCCCGGTGCTCTCCTTCTCGGCGGAGGCCCTCTTCCTGTATTCCTCGCTCCGGTAGTCCGTGATGTAGAAGCCCTCTCCCTTGAAGAGAAAGCCGGCGCCACCCGAGATCACCCGTTCGGCCTCCTCGCCGCACTCGGGGCACGTGGCCACGGGCTCCTCCGACATTCGCTGAAATTTCTCGAACTCATGCCCACTCGGGCACCGATAGTCGTACGTCGGCATGCATCCTCCCAGGTGCTTGTGGGGCCTTCCCCATGCGTGCGGAACCGTCGTGATCCCTCCAGCGAGATCCCTTCGGATCCATGCGCCGGGTTCGAGGCAAACCTAATGCAGCTGGGAGACCAGAACCACCGGCCCACGGGGATTTCCGGGCTACATGACTTCCGGGGCTCCGACGGTCGTACCCGGTGGTCGAGGGCTACCCGTCGTACGTTCCCCACTCCCGCCGGAGGGTGTCGGAGATCTCGCCGATCGTGGCCAGGGCCTTCGCCGCCCGGACGAACGGGGGCATGAGATTGTCTCGGCCCCGTGCCGCGGCCTGGATCGCGTCCAGGGCGGCTTCCACGTCTCCGTCGTCCCGGCGCCTCCTCAGGTCGGCCAGACGGGCCTTCTGGTCGGCCTCCAGATCTTCGTATCGGGGCTGCTCGACCTCCTGGCGCTCGCCCTCGTCCCGGAAGGCGTTCACTCCCACCACGGTGCGGCTTCCCTCCTCGATCTCCATCTGGAAGCGGTAGGCGGCCCGGTGGATCTCGTCCTGCATGAAGCCGACGGATCGGGCGGCCCCTCCCCGATCCTGGACCTCGTCCAGGTACTCCCGGGCCCGCTCCTCGATCTCGTCGGTGAGGTGCTCCACGTAGTAGCTCCCGGCCAGGGGATCGACCGTCTTCGCCACACCGGATTCGTGGGCGAGGATCTGCTGGGTGCGGAGGGCGATCCGGACCGACTCTTCGGTGGGAAGGGCGAGGGCCTCGTCGTAGGCGTTCGTGTGGAGGGACTGGGTACCGCCAAGGACCGCCGCGAGGGCCTGGTAGGCGACCCGGACGGTGTTGTTGAGGGGCTGCTGGGCGGTGAGGGTCGAGCCTCCGGTCTGGGTATGGAAGCGAAGGCGGCAGGCCCGGTCGCTGGCGTCGTAGCGCTCCCGCATCAGCCGGGCCCACAGCCGGCGGGCCGCCCGGAACTTGGCCACCTCCTCCAGGAGGTCGCTGTGGGCGGCGAAGAAAAAGGAGAGGCGGGGCGCGAAATCCTCCAGGTCGACCCCCGCGTCCAGGGTCCTCTCCACGTACTCGATGCCGTTGGCGAAGGTGAATGCCACCTCCTGGGGCGCCGTGGAGCCGGCCTCCCTCATGTGGTAGCCCGAGATGGAGACGGGATTCCAGCGGGGGACCTCCGCCGAGCAGAAGGCCACCACGTCCGTCACGAGACGGAGGCTGGGCTCCACGGGGTAGATGTACGTTCCCCGGGCGACGTACTCCTTGAGGATGTCGTTCTGCAGGGTCCCCCGGAGTGAGTCCCCGGGCACCCCGGTCTCGTCGGCCAGGGCCACGTAGAAGGCCAGGAGGACGGGGGCCGTGGCGTTGATGGTCATGGAGGTGGAGACCTCGGCCAGATCGATGCCCCGGAAGAGGCGGCGCATGTCCTCCAGGGAGTCGATGGCCACACCCACCCGGCCCACCTCGCCCTCGGCGACCCCGTGATCCGAGTCGTATCCCATCTGAGTGGGAAGGTCGAAGGCCACCGACAGGCCCGTGTTTCCCTGCTCCAGCAGGTAGTGGTACCGCTCGTTGGTCTCCTCGGCGGTTCCGAAGCCGGCGTACTGGCGCATGGTCCAGGTACGGCCCCGGTACATGGT
>JBKHJU010000136.1:0-5999 GCA_046537985.1 Longimicrobiales bacterium | reverse complement strand
GGGTCTGGATCAGCATGGCGAGCTCTGGCACGTGAGCTACCAGCCGGACTGGCTGCGCCACGTGAAGGTGACCCGCCAGCTCGAGTCGGGCCGACAGTCCACCATGACCCTCTTCCGGAACCCCCGGGAATGGCGGAAGGCCGAGCCTGGGGACAAGGTCCGAACCCGCATCGTTTCCGACCAGCAGGACCTCGAGTTCCAGGTGTCGGTAATCGACCCGTCCCATCAGGTCACTCGGATCCGCGTCGCCTACCGGGTCCCCTCTGCCGACGATCCGGGAGCCGAGGAGGAGATCGAGCTCACCCTGGAGAACTCCCTTCCGGAAGAGCCGGAATAGGTGAAGGGGAAGGGTGTTCCCCTTCCTCCGCTTTCCCGCGCCGTGGCGCCCGCTCCCTCCGGGCAGCTCGTCGGCCCGCTGCGAACGTCCCCTGGGCCCGACCTCCCAGCCTGGCGGTCCCGTCCGGGCCTTCTCTATCTTCATTGGGTCATGAGCGTGATGAACACTGTCACGGCGCCTTTTGCCGGGATCGGAAGGGGCGCCTCGAACTTCGCCGCGGGGATCGGTCGATGGGCCGCGCACGCCTGGGAGACGATCCGCGCCCTTCCCAAGGTCACCATCTGGGGCCGCCTCCTCCTGGGCCAGATGGCCAGGGTCGGGGTGGAATCGGTCCCCATCGCCGTGTTCATCGCCACGTTCACCGGCATCGTGATGGCCCTCCAGGCCTCCTACACGTTCACCGGGGCCATCCCCCTCTACTTCGTCGGAACGCTGGTGGGAAAGACGATGATCCTGGAGCTGGGGCCGGTGCTCACGGGTCTCGCCCTGGCGGGACGGGTCGGAGCCAACATCGCTGCCGAGATCGGGACCATGAGGGTCACGGAGCAGATCGACGCCCTGGAGACTCTGGCCTACGATCCGGTGGCCTATCTGGTGGTTCCCAGGGTGCTGGCCGGGATCCTCATGTTTCCGGCGGTGGTCATCATCGCCACCGGGGTCGGGATCGTGGCCGGGTGGGGGACGTCCCTGGAGCTCCTGGACATGTCCACTCCCGAGTTCGTGAAGGGGCTTCGACTGTTCTTCCGGCCCTTCGACGTGGAATTCGCCGTCATCAAGTCCGTCAGCTTCGGTTTCGTGGTCACGTCCATCGGCTGCTTTTTCGGCTTCACGACGCGGGGTGGCGCCGAGGGTGTGGGACGCTCCACGACCCGGGCCGTGGTGGTGGCCAGCATGGTCATCCTCGTCCTGGACGCCTTCTGGGCGGCCACCCTCCTGTGATCCACGGAATTCGGGTGGTTCCGCGGTGAGCATCGAGCTTCGGGAGATTCACAAGAGCTTCGGCGCCCTGGAGGTCCTGAAGGGCTTCTCCTTGACGGTTGAAGAGGGGCAGACCGTCGCGGTCATCGGGGCCTCGGGGTCGGGCAAGTCGGTCATGTTGAAGCACGTGGTGGGCCTGCTGGAGCCGGACCTGGGCGAGGTGGAGGTCGACGGCCGGAACGTGACCGATCTGGATCAGGAGGGGCTGTACGAGCTGCGCAGGACGGTGGGATACGTCTTCCAGTTCGCGGCGCTCTTCGATTCCATGACGCTGGAGGAGAACGTGGGAATGGGGCTCAAGCGGATTCCAGAAATGACCGAAGAAGACATCGAGCAGCGGGTCACCGAGTGCCTGGATCTGGTGGGCCTCGAGGATTTCCGGCATAGCTTTCCGGCGGAGCTCTCGGGGGGGCAGAAGAAGAGGGCCGGGTTGGCCCGGGCCATCGCCACGAGCCCCAAGTACCTGCTCTACGACGAGCCCACGACCGGGCTCGACCCGGTGACCGGCACGGTCATCGATCGGCTCATCCTGCGGACCCGGGACGAGCTGGGGGTGACGGGTCTGGTCATCACCCACGACATCGACAGCGCGTTCCTGATCGCCGATCGTGTGGGCATGCTGCACGATGGTCGCTTGCGGTTCATCGGCACTCCCGACGAGGTTCGCGACTGCGGGGACCCGGTGGTCAAGGGATTCATCGAGGGTAGACCGGAGCTGGTGGAGGAGGGCGCGTGAACCGAGGAAAGGAGATCCTGGTGGGCGTCGTCCTCGTCGCCGCCGTGGGGGTGGCCGTGGTGGGCACCCTGTGGATGCAGGAGTACGGGTGGGGTCGGGTCGAGAGGACCCTTGAGGCCCGGGTCCTGGACGCCGGCCAGCTCATGGAGGGCAACGACGTGAAGCTCCGCGGGGTCTCCATCGGGCAGGTCCGGCGGATCGAGGTCATGCCCGACGGCCGGGCCGTGCGGGTCACGCTCCGGGTCGAGGACGGGGTGACCCTTCCGGACGATCCGGTGGTCATCCTCTCTCCCGAATCCATGTTCGGGGATTGGCAGGCCCAGATCACCTCGAGGAGCCGCTTTCCCCGCTATTCCTACACCGAGCCCACCGAGGACGACGTGCTGCCGGGTCACACCCTTCCCGACATATCCCAGCTCACGGCCACCGCCGACGAGATCGCCGGCAACCTGCGCACCCTTTCGGAGCGGGTGGAGATGGCTTTCACCGAGGAGACGGCCCAGAACATCGCCCAGACGGTGGACAACATCCAGGACATCAGTCAGCGGCTGGGCGAGCTGGTGGGGCAGCAGGCCGAGACCTTCTCCAACCTGGCCACGCGCATGGAGGAGTCGGCCGGAGAGCTGAGCTCCGCCGCCCGGTCCGTTCGACAAACCTTCGACCGGGTGGACACGCTGCTCGGGGGTGGCGAGATGGAGAGCATCCTGGCCGACGTCGAGGGCGCGGCCGGGAACATCCGGAACCTGTCCGGGGATCTGGCCCAGAGCACCGACGAGCTGGGATCGACCCTCGCCCGGGCGGACACCACCTTCGTGCGGTTGAACGAGATCACGGGCCAGATCGCGGCCGGGGAGGGCACCCTCGGCCGGCTCCTGACGGACACCACCTTCGTCAACCGGGCCGAGGGCACCCTGACGGAGCTGCAGACGCTCCTCGAGGACTTCCGGCAGAACCCCAGCCGGTATGTCCGCCTCTCCATCTTCTGAGGAAGGAGGCACCACCGGGAATCCGGGTACGGTGGATGCCGGGGAGGGGGACGCGTCCCCCGGGAGGATCGGATCCGACGACTTCGACGAGGAGAGCGCGGGCGGGGTGGTGGTGCGTCGGATCGAGGGCCGACCACACGTCCTCTTGATCCTCGATCCCTACGGAAAGTGGGGGTTGCCCAAGGGGCACCTGGAGGGAGGCGAGAGCCCCGAGGAGGCGGCGGCTCGGGAGGTCCGGGAGGAGACGGGGCTGGAAGGCGTGTGCCGGGGACCGGAGGTGGCGACCATCACCTGGAGCTTTCGTAGGGAGGGAGAGGAGATCCGGAAGGTCTGCACCTTCTATCTCATGACCTCCGACGAGGGAGAGGCACGACCCGAGGTCACCGAGGGGATCACCGAGTGCGCCTGGCTCCCCCTGGATGAGGCCGTCCGACGGGTGGACTACGACAACACGCGGCAGGTCCTGCGGAAGGCGGAGGGGATGATCCGGAAAGAGTCCGGCCCGAGCGCCGAGGCGAGCTCCCCCACCACGAGGAGCGACTCGTGAATCCGGAAAGGCCGGAAGAGCCGGAAGGGCCGGAAGGGAAGGAAGCCGCCCTCCCGGACGAGCCCGTCCCTCCGGCCTGGCGGATCGCCCAGGGCGTGGCGGTGCTCCTGGTGCTCGGGCTCTTCCTTTACAGCCTGAACGAAATCCTGACTCCCTTCCTCCTCTTCTGGGTCCTGGTCGTCGTCCTTCATCCTTTCCGGGGAGCCCGGGGCCACGCGCTGCTCATCGGCCTCGCCGCCGTCCTGACGGGACTCTGGGTCCTGGAGACCACCGGCTTCCTTCTGGCGCCCTTCGTCCTGGCCCTGGTCCTGGCCTACATCCTGGATCCCCTGGTGGATCGGCTGCAGGGGTGGAACCTGTCCCGCACCCTGGCCATCTCCACCCTCACCCTGCCTCTGGGCCTGATTCTCGCGGCCTTGATCTTCTGGGCGATACCGGCCCTCGCGGAGCAGATCGGAATCCTCGCCCGGCAGGTGCCCGACCTGTTGACCCGGATGGTGGGATGGGTCGAGTCCCTGCGGGGGAGCCTCGGTCGCTGGGACGTCCCCCTCCTGGACGAGGAGGCTCTCCTGGCCCGGCTCCGGTCGGTGGAGCCCTCCGACGTGGTGGGGTTTCTGGAGGCTCGCATGGCGGAGGTCGGGGAGCGGGTGTGGACCGGGATCCTCGGCCTGGGTCGGGGCCTCGGCTCGGTGGTGACCATCGCGGGATACGTGATCCTCACGCCCGTCCTCACCTTCTTCCTCCTCCGGGACTGGGACGACCTGGTGGAAAAGGTGGTGGACCTCCTTCCCCGGAATCACCGGGAAACCATCGTCGATCTGGGGCGGGAGTACGACGACCTCCTGGCCCGCTACCTCCGGGGACAGATCACCGTGGCCCTGACCGTGGGGGTCATCACCACGATCGGGCTCTGGATCGCGCAGTTCCCCTACGCTTTCCTCCTGGGAGCCATCGTCGCCGTCTTCAGCGTCGTGCCGTACCTGGGATTGGTCCTGAGCCTCATCCCCGCCGTCGGGATCGCCCTCCTGAGCGGCCAGGTCCTGGTCTCGCTCCTCAAGATCGCCGTGGTGTACGGGGTGGCGCAGGGGCTGGAGGGCGCGGTGATCAGTCCCCGGATCGTCGGGGGTTCGGTGGGCCTCCATCCGGTGTGGATCGTCCTCGCCCTGGCGGTTGGCGGCTTCTACTTCGGGTTCGTGGGGCTCCTCATCGCCGTCCCGGTGGCCGTGGGATTGAAGCTTCTGATCCTGCGAGCCCTGGAGCGCTACCGGGCGTCGAAGCTGTACAACGGGGAGCCGACGAAGACGGGGTGACGGCCTGGCCCGGTCCGGTCCAGCGTAAATCGACGAGGCCCCAGCCGACGCCGGCCTCCGACTTCCACCCCCGGGTTCCACAGGAAACTGCGACCGGTTATCGTATGCCCGCCGCCGATCTTCCGGCGGACCTTCATCCGCTGGGTGGAGGGAAGTTCCTCAGCACCCTTATGAAGCGCGGTGGAGCCGACGGACCCGGAACGCCCGGGCCCGTCCTCCGAGCTTGCACGTATAGTGCTCGCAGGGAACGAGTGGAACATGCCCCAGGATCTACGAGACATCACCATCATCGGTGGGGGACCCACCGGCCTCTTCGCTTCCTTCTACGCCGGAATGCGGGGGAAGTCGTGTCGGATCATCGATTCCCTCCCCGAGCTGGGCGGACAGCTCACGGCCCTGTATCCGGAGAAGGACATCTACGACGTGGGGGGGTATCCCAAGATCCTGGCCAAGGACCTGGCGAAGGCCATGGTCAAGCAGGGGCTCCAGTTCGATCCCGACGTCATTCTCGACGAAGAGGTCCTGGACGTGGAGCGCGACGGCGAGGAGATCCTCCTCAGGGGACGGGAGGACGAATACCGGACCCGAGCGCTGGTGATCTGCGGCGGTAAGGGAGCTTTCGAGCCCAAGAAGCTGCGGGTCCCGGGCTTCGAGGATCTGCTGGGCAGCGGCGTGGACTACAAGGTGACGAACCCCGCCGAGTTCGAGGAGAAGCGAGTGCTGGTGGTGGGAGGCGGTGATTCGGCCCTGGACTGGGCTCTCATCCTCAAGGACTGGGCGTCCCACCTGACCTTGATCCACCGTCGCGACGGGTGGCGGGCCCACGAGAAGTCGGTCCAGGACCTCCACGAGGCGGCCGAGGCCGAGGAGATCGAGCTGAAGGTCTTCCACGAGGTCCGGGAGATCCGTGGAAACGGCCGGGTCGAGGAGGTCGTGATCTTCGACAACCGGACCCAGGCTGAGGAAGTCCGCGAGGTGGATGCCGTCCTCACCTTCCTCGGATTCAAGCCCGACCTCGGACCCATCAAGGAGTGGGGCCTCGAGCTGGAGCGGAACCGGATCCTCGTCTCGCAGCTTATGGAGACGAACATCTCCGGTGTGTACG
>JBKHJU010000135.1:0-6005 GCA_046537985.1 Longimicrobiales bacterium | reverse complement strand
GCCGAACCCGATTCGCAGCACGACGGAGTACGGAACGTGGCTCAGCATCAGGACCGAGAGGAGGACCGTGGTGATCCCCATGATCTGGGTCCAGGGAAGCCCGCCGAGATACGTCTCGAAGAGGGGCGTCTGGCTGAAGGGATAGTAGGTGGCCAGGATCATCCCCGCCGTGGGAGAGGGGAGGCCGTTGAAATGGCTCTTGGCTCGCCCCGCCTGCTCGATGTTGAAGCGGGCCAGGCGCACCAGGACCGCCGCCACGTAGACGAAGGCGATGACCCAGCTCCACGGTCCGTCCTGGAAGAGGAGCAGGTAGAGGAGGAAGGCCGGCGCCACCCCGAAGGAGACGGCGTCCACCAGGGAGTCCAGCTCGGTGCCGAAGGCCGAGCCGGTCCGGGTGAAGCGGGCCACCCGCCCGTCGAGCATGTCGAGGATCCCGGCGATGACCACGAACCACCCCGCCCACAGGAAGTCCCCCCTGGACGCCGCCACCATGGCGTAGATCCCGAAGAAGAGGTTGCCCAGGGTGAAGGCCGAGGGGAGGATGATGATCCCCCGCTGGAGGCCCTGGCGCTGTGCGCCCGATCCCTGCGCACCCGATCCATGCGCACCCGATCCCCGCTCTACCGGTCCCCGGGCTTCCGGGCTCATGGGTTCGTGCTCACGCTCCCGAAGGGGACGGGGCGAGCCACTCGGCCGTGGCCGACCGGCGCTCGGCGATGGGCACTTTCCGGGCTTCCGAGCCGGGAACCCGGGCGATGATGGTCTCGCCGGAGCGGGTCCGGTCTCCCACCGAGCAGGTGACGGGCCACTCGAGGGGGATGAAGGTGTCGACCCGGGATCCGAATCGGATGATCCCGATGCGGTGTCCCCGTGTCACCTGGTCCCCCACCTCGAAGTCGGTGACGATCCGTCGGGCCACCAGGCCCGCGATCTGTCGCACGAGCACCTTGCCCGAGACCGTCTCGATCCCGAGGCCGGCCCGCTCGTTCTCCTCGCTTGCCTTGGGATGCCAGGCCACGGCGTATCCGCCGGGATGGTAGGTCCGGTGGGCGACCGGCCCGCTGACGGGAGCCGTCTGGACGTGTACGTCGAAGACGCTCAGGAAGATGGAGATCCGCCGGCATCGACCCTGGAAGAACTCGGGCTCGTCCACCTCCACGATCTCGATGACCCGCCCGTGGGCGGGAGCCAGGACCGCGCCGGCGTCCGCCGGGACGGCCCGGGGCGGATCTCGGAAGAAGAAAGCCACGAACAGGGCCAGGAGGGTCAGGAGCCCTGCCGCCGTCACGGCCAGGGGAGCGCCGGTCCAGAAGGCCGCGACCCAGGCCGCGGCGGCCGGGAGCGCCGTCGCCACGATGAAGGGTCGACCCTCGGGAGCGAACATGGCGACTACCCTTCCCGGCGGGTTTGGGAGCCGCCCGCGCCCGGTGCGCCCGAAGACTCGCTCCTCCCAGGACCGTCGGGAGCGAATTCGAAGCTCTCCGGGTCCCACTCGAATCCCGGAAGCCGCCAATTCTCGAGCTCCGATCCGGTGAGGAGGCGGAAGATCTCCCGGTACCGCTCCGTGGCGGCGCGCACCACCTCGGGGGTCAGGTCCGGCGGCGGCGGGCTCTTGTCCCACTCCTCCAGGGCGTCGAGCCAGTCCCGGATGGGCTGCTTGTCCAGCGACGGCTGGCTCCGGCCTTCGGCGTACTCTTCCTCCGGCCAGTACCGGGACGAATCCGGGGTCATGACCTCGTCGATGAGGAGGACCTGGCCGTCGGGGAGTCGACCGAACTCGAATTTCGTGTCGGCCAGGAGGACGCCCTTCCGGGCGGCTACGGCGGCTCCCTCGGTGTAGAGGCGGAGGGAACGGTTTCTCAGCTCTCTGGCCAGGCCGGTGCCGAGGCGCTCCTCCACCTCGCCGAAGGTGATGTTCTCGTCGTGGCCCTCCTCGGCCTTCGTCGCCGGGGAGAAGAGGGGGGAGGGAAGGGGGGAGCTCTGTCGCAGCCCCTCGGGAAGGGGTTCTCCGGCCAGGGTGCCCCGGTCCCGGTACTCCCGCCACGCCGAGCCGGCCAGGTAGCCCCGGACGACGCACTCCACCGGGATCGGCTCGGTGCGCCGCACAAGCATGCTCCGCCGGGCCCATCGCTCGGGAAAGTCCTTCAGGATGGGAAGGTGACCGGCGATCTCGGCCGGATCGACGCTCAGGAGGTGATGCGGCTCGGCCGCGTCCAGCCTCGTCAGCCACCATGCCGTGACGAGGGTCAGGACCTCTCCCTTGTGGGGAATGGGCTGGGGCAGCACGCAGTCGAATGCGCTCACCCGGTCGCTGGCCACCATGAGAAGGGCGTCGGGGCCGGCCTCGTAGACGTCCCGGACCTTGCCGCGGCGCAGAAGCGGTAGGGGAAGGTCGGTCTCCCGAATGGCATCGACCGTCATACCCGGAGCTCCGGTTCCTCGAGACGCTCCCTGGCGGCTTCCCCGTGGCGTTCGAGGGCGGGTCCCACCCACTCTTCCAGGAAGCGATCGACCTGCTCGGGGGCCCGGCCCACGAAGCGCTTCGGGTCCATGAGCGCCTCGAGCTCCTCCCGGTCCAGGCCCAGGGCCTCGTCCCCGGCGATCCGCTCCAGGAGGTCCGCCTCCCGGCCCTGCTTCATGCGGGCTGCGGCGTCCAGGGCGTGGCGCCGGATGCGCTCGTGGAGCTCCTGCCGGTCTCCTCCCGCGGCCGTGGCTCGCATCAGGACTCCCTCGGTGGCCATGAAGGGAAGGTGGACTTCCAGGTTCTTCCGCACCACCGCCGGATTCACCACCAGGCGCCCGGCCACGTTCTCCACCAGGGTCAGGACCCCGTCCAGGGTGAGGTAGGCGTCGGGCACCGACACCCGGCGATTGGCCGAGTCGTCCAGGGTGCGCTCCAGCCACTGCGTCGCAGCCGTCACCGCCGGGTCCTGGGCCAGGGTGACGACGTGGCGCGACAGGGCGCAGATCCGCTCGGCCCGCATGGGATTCCGCTTGTACGGCATGGCGGACGATCCGATCTGCTCCTCCTCGAAGGGCTCCTCCACCTCTCGCAGGTGAGCCAGGAGGCGGAGGTCGTGACCCAGCTTCGAAGCCGACTGGGCCACCCCGCTCAGGGTGGCCAGCAGGGCGGCGTCCACCTTCCGGGGGTACGTCTGGCCGCTGACCCCGTAGCGCTCCTCGAAGCCCATCTTCCGGGCCACCGCCTCGTCCAGGGCGTCCACCTTCCCGGCGTCTCCGTCGAAGAGCTCCAGGAAGGAGGCCTGGGTGCCCGTGGTTCCCCGGACACCCCGAAAGCGCAGCCGCTCCAATCGGAGCTCGACCTCCTCCAGGTCCAGGAGGAAGTCCTGGATCCAGAGGGTGGCCCGCTTGCCCACGGTGGTGGGCTGGGCCGGCTGGAAGTGGGTGTAGCCCAGGGTGGCGAGGTCCCGATGCTCCCGGGCGAAGTCGGCCAGGGCCGAGACACACCGCACCAGGCGGTCCCGGACGAGCTCCAGGGCCTGCCGGTGGAGGATCAGATCCGTATTGTCGCCCACGAAGGCGCTGGTCGCGCCCAGATGGATGATCCCCCGGGCCGCCGGGGCGACGTCCGCGAACAGGTGCACGTGGGCCATGACGTCGTGGCGGAAGCGCTTCTCGTACTCGGCGGCCTTTTCCAGGTCCAGCTCCGTGAGCCCCGCCCGCATCTGCCCGAGGGCCTCGTCCGAGATATCCAGTCCGAGCTCCTGCTCCGCCTCGGCCAGGGCCAGCCAGAGCCGACGCCACGTTCCGAAGCGGTGCCGGGCAGAGAAGAGGCGCTGCATCTCCGCCGAGGCATACCGCTCGGTCAGGGGATGGGTGTATCGGTCGGGGTCCATGGTGGTCAAGGCTTCGCTCGCAAGCCGATGGATGGGGTCATGGCCGATGGAAGGCATCTTGTCGACGGAGGGGCCTTCGCCCGTGGACGCGTCATCGCCAGTAGAAGGTCCGGACGCTGACGCCCTGGTTCCGCTCGAAGTAGACGCGGACGGTCCCGGTGCCGGCCACGGCCTGGAAGAGCTCGGCCGCCTCCTCGGCGCTCCGGATGCGCCGGTTGTTGACCTGGAGGAGGACGTCTCCCTGCTGGAGCCCCAGCTGCCCGGAGAGGCGGTCGGAGATCCCGACGACGAGGGCTCCCTGCTCGCTTCGGAGGCCGTGCTCGGACTGGATCCCGGGCGTCACGGTGATGAGATCCAGCTCCCGGAGGACCGTCACCCGCTCGGCCCGGACCGTCGGCGTGATCTCGGTCTCGATCTCCACCGGAGAGCGCCGTCCCTCGACCCCCAGCGTGATGACGTCGCCGGCCCGCTGGTCCAGGATGAGGGCCTCGAAGTCGAGGGGATTCGCCAGGCGACGCCCGTTGCCGGCCGTGAGACGATCCCCTTCCTCGATCCCGGCCTGTTCGGCCGGGGATCCTGCCGCCACCCGGGAGACGATGACGCCCCGGGTCCGACCCCACGGATCGGCTTCCGCCGGCTCCACGTCGATCCCGATCCACGCTCGGCGCACGTCGCCCCCATCCACCAGATCGGAGGCGATGCGCATGACCCGGTCGATGGGGATGGCGAAGCCCAGGCCCACGCTCCCTCCGCTCCGGCTGAGGATGGAGCTGTTGACCCCCACCACGTCGCCCAGGGCGTTGACCAGGGGACCGCCCGAGTTGCCCGGGTTGATGGAGGCGTCCGTCTGGATCATTCCCACGTAGATTCCCCGCTGCTCGGCCTCGCTCTGGACGATGTGGCGGTCCACGGCGCTCACCACGCCGGCCGTGACGGTGGGATCCGCGCTGGAGATGAGGAATCCGAAGGGATTTCCGATGGCCACCGTCCACTCGCCGATGAGGAGTCCTTCGGAGGTGCCGACGGGGGCCACCGGAAGCTCGTCCCCGTCGATGCGGAGGACGGCGATGTCGGTCTGCTCGTCCGTCCCCACGAGCTCGGCCTCGAAGTCCCGGCCGTCGGGAAGGGTGACCATGATCCGGTCGGCACCCCGGACCACGTGCTCGTTGGTGATCACCAGCCCCGACGGATCGTAGATGAATCCCGAGCCCAGCCCCGGCACCTGGCGGGAGGTGCCCGGCGGGAGGAAGAGCTCGTCAAAGGGGCTCCGGGGACGGGCCCGCTGGGTGCGGATGACGTTGACGCTCACCACCGCCGGCGAAACCCGGCTCGCTGCCTGGACGATGGCGGTGCGCCTGCTCTGGTCGAGCTGTCCCGGGGCGTCCTGGAGGGGTGGGGACGGGGGAGGCGCCGCTTCGGAACCCGCTCCCGGAGCGGCTCGAACGCCACCGACCGCGCCCGTGGCCGGAGCCGGGGGCGCGGCCAGGGCACTCCTGCCCACCTCGGAGTCCCGCTCGGAGTCCCGCTCGGAGTCCCGGGGGGTCTCGCCCGCCGTCCCCTCGCCGGCGCCGCACCCGGCGATCACCGTCGCCGCCAGCAGGGTGACGGCCAGGGACAGAACCCGGGGCGCCACCAGGGCCGCCCTCGGGGAGAAGATTCCGGGAAGCCCGGAGGTGACCTTCGAAGCTCGACGAATCATGGTATCGATCGGTGGCTCCTGCCAGCGGCGGAACGATCCGGTACGAGCGTTCAGAGCGTCTTTCCCAGTCCCTTCCAGTCGGCCAGGAAGCTTTCGAGCCCCTCGTCGGTCTTCGGGTGCTCGAGGAGCTGGTACAGGACCTTGACCGGGAGCGTGGCGACGTCGGCGCCGATGAGAGCGGACTCCACGAAGTGCCGCGGATGCCGGAGGGAGGCCGCCAGGATCTCCGTGTCCACGCCGTAGTTGTCGTAGATCTGTCGGATCTGGGACAGAAGATCGATTCCGTCGCCGGAGATGTCGTCGATTCGTCCCAGGAAGGGCGAGATGTAGGTGGCGCCGGCCTTGGCGGCCAGCAGGGCCTGGGAGGGCGAGAAGCAGAGGGTCACGTTCACCCGGATGTCCTCGGCCCGGAGCCTGCGACACGCCACCAGCCCGTCCTCCGTCAGGGG
>JBKHJU010000134.1:0-6007 GCA_046537985.1 Longimicrobiales bacterium | reverse complement strand
CCTTCATGCTGGCCCGTGACCATTACCTGGTGGAGTTCGTGAAGAAGGTGGCCGAGATCGCCCGGGGGAAGGCTTACTTCACCACGACCATGACCCTGGGCCAGTACATCATGATGGACTTCCTCAAGCGGCAGAAGAAGCGGATCCGCTAGCGCACCTCCAATGCCGGAAGCACCCGGACCCGGGATCGCTCCAGCAGGAAGCCACCCTCCACGGCCAGACCGAAGGCGTGGAGTCCCACTCCGAAGGCCGCGCCGTATCCGCCGAGGGCGTCCACCAGGAGAACGGCCGTGAGGACCAGGCTCGTTACCCGGAGCACGGCCCCGGTTCCCACCACCCCCGGACACCCGACCCGGACGAAGAGGCCCTGATAGTACTGGCGGTGCCCGTAGAGAAGTGGATAGAACGCTGCCAGGGGGAGTGCGGCCGTCGCGCTTTCGAGGAGGGCGCTGTCCAGCTGGAAGACCAGGTCGAGGCCGGGCCGCGCAATCCAGGGAAGGGCCAGGATGCCCAGGAGGACGAAGACCCCCGCGGCGAGGACCCCGGCCCAGCGTCGAACCTTACGGTGGCTGGTCCGGTCTCCCACCAGGGCAATGCTGGCGTGCTGGTACTGACCCACGGGTGCGGTGACGAACCACGCCACGGCCTCCACCACGGCGAAGGAAGCCAGCGCCAGCTCGGGCTGGGGAGTGCGGGCCAGCACGGCGTTGATGATGAGGGGGGTGCTCCACCAGAGGAATACGTTGAGCATGAGGGGGGTGGAGAAGCGCAGCAGCTCGTCTCCGCCCTCGAGGGCCGCATCCACCAGGGAGGGCGCTTCCTTCGCGTGCGGTGGGATGGAGTCGGGGACCCGGGAGAATCCTACGATCGAGGCTTCCACGAGGAGTCCCGCCACGAAGGCGGCGCCTCCCACCCACGCTCCCCCCATCACGAGGGTGAGGCCGAAGGCCACGGCGGCCAACACGGCGGTCCGGGCGCTCGTGGCGACGGCGATGGGATGGGTACGGTGCTTTCCGACCAGCCGTCCCTGATGGGCCGCCCGAATCCCCGTGAGAAGGGGAATCGGCCAGAGGAATGCGATTGCGTCCATGGCCTCGACGAAGACCGAGCCCCGGACCCCGACCAGATCTCCGAAGACCCAGCCCCCCAGGGGGGTGAAGGCGACCGCCGCAGTGAGCCCCGAAAAGAGTGCTCCGGTGGCCAGGGCGAAGCGCCGGACGGGATTGATGTCCCGGCCTTCCAGGATCCGGGTGGCCGCAACCTGCTGCACCACGAGGAGGGGGCTGTACAGGACCCCACAGAGGGCGAACGCCACGGAGAACCCCGCCAGGGCCGCGGCGGGGTTGGCGGAGCGAGCGAGGGCCGCTGTGAGGAGGGGGTTGGTGGCCGTCAGAAGGAGGGAAGTCGCGGCCAGCGGAGCGTAGAAGCGGGCGAACCCTCCCGGAGAGAGGGATCTCATCTCCGGAATCGTCGCATCGACGTCAACGGTTCACTCGAATGCGACTCAGAAGCGACCGATGACGCCCAGGAGGAACTGCCCGTCATTGTTCGTCTCGGCCCCCCGGGCGACTGCCTCGCTGTCGTAGGTATCGAGGAAGGAGAAGCTCAAGGAGACGACCTCGGACAGGGCGTAGGAGATGCTGTTGCGGGTCTCCAGGACGTAGTCGTCATACTCTCCGAGGACCGGGCGGTAGTAATTCCGGCTGCTCAAGATCACGTCCCCGTCGGCGAGCTCGCGCCGTCCCCTGAGACGAAGGGACCACCGGGCCAGGACCTCCTGGTCGGACCCGGCGGACGTGGAGACCTCGCCGGACGTGAATGTCTGCTCACCCAGGAGGGCCAGGCTCAAGTCCAGGCGTGACTCGTCGTTCCTGACGAAGGTGTACTTTCCACCGCCGCCCACGTTGTACCGGAAGTCGATCCTCCGCTCGAAGCTCGACTCTCCCTGGCCGAAGGCGAAGGGGCTCAGTCGTGCGGATGGAGCCCAGTCCAGGCTCGCCTCCACGTCCCACGCTCTCTTGGCTACGAAGCTCTCTCCTCTCGAGTTCTCGGCCTCACCATAGGCGAAGGTGGCCGCGCTGGACAGGTCGTAGGCGCTGTCGGCCCGGGACGTGGACAGCTGCGTGTTGATCGTGGTCTGGGAGGTGTTTCCGAAGTAGAGGCTGGCGGCCACCTCGGTCTCCACCTCCCAGTCCCCCTCCTGGGCGTTCAGCCGCGCGCCGTCCCCGAGGGCGAGGAAGCCGGTCAGGATCAGGAGTGAGGTGAGGGTGCGCCGGAGGCTCGGGCGGCGTGGACGCATAGGATGAGCGTTCGGTGGGCGAGGTGCCGTCCTGGAGGACCGGCGGGGTCCGGAGTCGAAGAGTCGGTCGAGAATCGTCGGCTGGCCCTCGATACACGACTCCCTTTCCCAGGTTCTCTTGCGACGCTGCACAGGGAAAAGGCAAGTTGCGATGGTAGGTCCTGCGGTCTGAGGCTCGGGACGAGTCGAGCCACTCGACCCCGTCACATCTTCTTACCAACCCCGGGTGCATGCCTGATCGAGCTTCCACCGGTGAGATCGACGAGCGCGTGATCGGCGGATTGACGGTCCGCATAGACCGACTACTCTGCGTGGGCTTCGGAGACTGCATCGAGCGGGCCCCGGAGGTGTTCGAGTTCGACGGGGAGACCATCGCCGTCTTCACCGACGAGTCGACCGGAGCCGCCCGGAACCGGGTGCTCGAAGCCTGTGACTCGTGTCCCGTCGACGCCCTGACCGTCTTCGACGAGGACGGCCGGCAGGTCGTTCCCTAGCCATGCGTAAGATCCGAACCTACCACGAAGTCGAAGAGGAGGCCGGAGCCGAGATTCCGGAGCAGGTGGTGGCTCAGCGCCGGCGCCTGGCCCGACGCCTGGAATCGGTTCGACACCTCGTCGTCGTGGCGAGCGGAAAGGGCGGGGTCGGGAAGAGCGCGGTGACCGCCAACCTGGCGGCGGCGGCGGCCCGAGAGGGTCTCCGGGTGGGAGCTCTGGACGCGGACCTGAACGGACCCTCCCTCGCCCGGATGCTCGGGGTGGCCGGGCACTCGCTGGGAGACTCGGCCGAAGGGCTCCTCCCTCCCGTGGGCGCCGAGGGAGTGAGGGTCATGTCCATGGAGCTCCTCCAGGCCGACGAAGACTCGCCCCTTCGCTGGAAGGGACCCGGGGACGACGGCTACCTCTGGCGTGGTCTCGTGGAGGCCGGAGTCCTGCGGGAGTTCATCTCCGACGTGGCGTGGGGGGAGCTGGATCTCCTGCTGGTCGACCTCCCTCCCGGGACGGATCGGATCCACCGGCTTCTCGATATCGTCCCCGACCTCGATCGAATCCTGCTCGTGACGACACCGGCCCGGATGTCCCGGATGGTGGTTTCCCGGTCCCTACGCCTCGTCCAGGAAGATCGTCCGGGGTCGGTGGGGCTGGTGGCCAACATGACCGAGTTCGTATGTCCCGACTGTGGGAAGGCGACCCCGCTCTTCCCGGGAGCCGGTGACGAAGAGCTTGCCGCCGCACACGACCTGGAGCTCTGGGCCAGAATCCCGTTCGATCCCGTCCTGGGAGAGGCCACCGACCGGGGCCGGCCGGTGGTGACCTCCCATCCGGACTCGGTCTCGGCGAGGGCCCTCGCCCCCCTCGTCCGTCGAGTCCTCGAGGAGCTGGGCCTGGCCTCCGGGGACGATCGGGAGGGTCTCACGGTACCAGGAGACGCCAACGCCCACGAGGAGGGGGGCTCCCCGTGAAGTTTCTCTGCCTGGAGTGCGACGACGTGATGAGCTTCGCCGAGCGACAGATTCCCGGCGATGGAACGCTGGCGGCGGTCTTCGAGTGCGGAAGCTGCGGCCGTGAGATGGCGATGCTCACCAACCCCATGGAGACCCAGCTCGTGAGCGGGATGGGCGTGAAGATCGGAGGACGGACCGTTCCCGAACAGCCCATGGAGATCACCCGAACCACCCTGGCCGAGACGCGGGACGATGCCTTCGTCCCGACGGTCGAGGAGCGGGAGGGAGGGGATGTTCGGGACGGGGCGGATGCCCCGGATGCAGGGGAAACCCCGGATTCCGCAGAACGGCCGGATAGGCGACGGGCAGCGGCTCCGACCGGCGGCGCACGTGGGAGCCCGCCGTCACCGCCCGGAGCTTCGGCCCCTCGGGCCGATGGCGGAAGCGGCCGGGCCGACGGGGCCGTGAGGGTCCATTGGACCCCCGACGCCGTCGACCGGCTCCAGCGAGTTCCTCGCTTCGTCCGGGGCATGGTGAAGCGGATCTACACCGACTACGCGCGGGAACGGGGCATCGAGGAGATCACCCCGGACACCATGGACCGGGCTCGGACCGATCTGGGTCTGGAGGGAATGTGAGCCCTGCCGAGGGGGAGCCGGGCTCCGAGCTCGGCTCCTCCGCCCTGGACGACGCCGACCGCCGCACCCGGCGCAAGTTCCGCCAGGCGGCGTTCTTCTACCTCCACGTCGGTCTCCTCTACGAGGCTGCCGTCTGGGTCCTCTGGCGGCAGGGGGCCATCGACGACTCCCGTGGCCCCGTCTGGATGTACCTCGTGCTCGGAGCCGTCATCCTGGGCGTCGTCTTCTGGGGCCTCTGGAGCTGGCGCAGTCGGTGGTTCGCGAGGATCGTCTGGGGGCTCCACGCCCTGAGAATTCCGGCCCTGATCGAAGGATCTTTTCTGCCGGAGACGGACGCCGCTCTTCCGCCTTCCTTCTACCTCGTCGCCCTCGCCGTCGTCGTGGTGAATCTCTGGATGCTGGCCCGGGCCGGCTGGGACCTTTGAAGGACCCGTCTCCTTCGGCTCTTCTTCCTTGTCCGAGCTACCTGATCCGGGCCTCTCCGCTCCACCGTCTCGAGTACGCCGAGCGGCTCGATCGACAGGACCCTTTCGCCTTGTGCGACAGGCTCCTGTTCGGCTCCGGACAGCCTACTGTCGGCGGCGGAAAATGGCCTTTCGCTCGCTACAGCACGCTGGTTGACACCCTTCATGCCGCCGCCTATACTGCCGACCCGAAACGAAAGACGAATCGTTTCGAGTCGTCTGTTTATCGTTTCTTTCGAGATCGACGACCGACCCTCGGATCCCGGTAAGCATCCGGAATCGAGCGGCCGCGTGACTGAAGGCCGAGCACTACGCTCGCTGGCTCCCTCGGGAGCTCTGCGAGATTGAAGGCTCGAAGGGATTTCGGGCCTCTTCATAATTCGCTTTTTGCGCTGGATCGTCCTCTGGACCCGAGCTGACCAGGAAGGCTCCTCGCTCGTCGAGGGACCTTCCCGTTCTCGAAAAACCATCAACGCCGTTCTTTCGATGGACGGGCTCCGTACGCACCCCCGAGGACGCGTCCGCCGCAAGCAAGAGTGAATTGCGGACTCGTGTTCCGGGGTGTCTATGTATCGTGAGGTCTTCGTACCCGTCGACAATTCGGCCCACTCCCACTGGGCGGTCGACCGAGCCATCGAGATCTGCCGTCGCTTCGACGGCAGGATCACCGGGAATCACGTCTACGCGGCCCGCCTCCACGACGTACGATTCCGCCAGCTGGAGACCGGGCTTCCGGCCCAGTTCCAGACCCCGGAAGAGATCAAGCGGCAGCGGAAGGTCCACGACAAGCTGATCGAGAAGGGCCTTCAGCTCATCTCCGACTCCTTCCTGGACCAGACCGAGAAGCGGTGCAGGGACGCCGGGGTCCCCCTCACGCGCCAACTCCTCGAGGGCATCCACTTCGAGGAGATCATCAGCGAGGTGAACGGGGGAGCGGGCCAGCTCCCCAGCCTCATCGGCTTCGATCCCAACATCGCCGACAAGTACGACGGCGGAGACGTGGTCCGGAGCGACGTCCAGCTCGGCGACGACGGGCGGATCGTGGCCGAGGACGAGGACCACGACGAGAAGCTCGCCGGCTCCAGCGGCCGCGACTACGACCTCATGGTCATCGGCGCCCACGGAATCGGGCAGCAGCCCTACTCCCAGCTCGGAGGCGTAGTCT
>JBKHJU010000133.1:0-6027 GCA_046537985.1 Longimicrobiales bacterium | reverse complement strand
CGCTTCGCCTGTGAACGCATCCGAAGCGCGACCCGCCCTGCGTGCCCTGCCCGCCCGGCTCAGTACGTCGGCATGCTCGGATCGATCTCGTCGGCCCAGGCGAGGATCCCGCCCTTCAGGTTGTGGAGCTTTCCGAAGCCCGCCTCCTTGAGGGTGCGCAGGGCCCGGGCGCTCCGACCACCGGAGCGGCACTGGAGGACGAACTCGTCGGCCGGATCCAGCTCGTTCATCCGCTCCTCCAGCTCGCCCAGGGGGATGAGCTTCGCGCCCCGATCTTCCAGGTTCACGATATCCCACTCGTGGGGCTCACGAACGTCGATGATGGTGAGGTCGTCGCCCTGCTCGAGGCGCTCGACCACCTCGGTGGGTGTGAGCTCGGGCAGCTCGGCATCGGCCGTGGGAGACGCGTCCTCGTCGGCCGCGATTCCGCAAAACAGCTCGTAGTCGATGAGCTCGGTCTGGGTCGGATTCTCGCTGCAGACCGGGCAGTCCGGGTTCTTCCGAATCTTGACCTCCCGAAAGCTCATCTCCAGCGCGTCGAACATCAGGAGACGGCCGATCATGGGATCGCCGGTCCCCAGGATGAGCTTGATCGCCTCCATGGCCTGGAGGGATCCGATGATCCCCGGAAGCACGCCCAGGACTCCACCCTCGGCGCAGCTCGGCACCATACCCGGAGGCGGCGGCTCCCGGAAGAGGCAGCGATAGCAAGGCCCGTGCCGAGCGTCGAAGACCGAAAGCTGGCCCTCGAAGCGGAAGATGGAGCCGTAGACGTTGGGCTTGTCCAACAGGACGCAGGCATCGTTCACCAGATACCGCGTCGGGAAGTTGTCCGTCCCGTCGATGACCACGTCGTAGGGCTCGAGGATCTCCAGGGCGTTGTCGCTGGAGAGATGGGTCTCGTACCCCTCCACCTCGACGTGGGGATTCACGTCGGCCAGACGATCCCTGGCCGACGCGAGCTTCGAGCGTCCCACGTCCTTGGTGCCGTGCAATAGCTGGCGCTGGAGGTTGGTCTCGTCCACGACGTCGTAGTCGACGATCTCGATCCTGCCCACCCCCGCCGCCGCCAGATAGAGCCCCAGCGGCGAGCCCAGCCCGCCGGCTCCCACCAGGAGGACGCTGGCCGCTTTCAGCTTCTTCTGTCCCGCCACGCCCACCTCGGGCATGATGAGGTGACGGCTGTAACGCACCATCTCTTCGCGGGACAGGTCGGGAAGCTCGCTGATGGGTCCCGTCCCTCGACCGCTCTCCCGTTCCTTCACTTGCGTCTTCGCTTCCGTGGTCGCGCCGGCTTCCACGCTCATGGGTTCTCCTCCGAATGAAATGCAAAAGCCCCGAGCTTCCCTTGGGGAGCCCGGGGCGTGTGCCCTCGACGTTCAGGTCGACCGCACGACTATCCCCCGGGACCGCCCTCCGTACAGACGGAGGAGCGAAACCCGGACGTACAGAAAGCCGGAACGTCGACGGTGGACCTCTTCATGCCTCTCGTATGCTCCTGCTCGTCATGCTGTCCGCTGTCTGCTCGCACGTGTTCGCGCACGCCTCAACCTACCCTCGTCGAGATACGAATACCCCACCGCCGAAAAAGGTTCGGAGTGCCGCGCCGAACCATCGGCGTGGGGTCCAGAAAGGTCGCCACGACAGCAAGTTGGATCAAGGGTGGACGCCGGGATCTGGAGGTCTGTCGAAGAAGTACAGCGGGTCCCGTTGCGAGCGCCACGGGGCCAGATCCGAGGGGGCCGGGCTCCCCGCTGCGTCTGACATCGATGGCATGCTCATTGCTCCACCGGTGTCCAGGGTACAGTCAACGCCCGACCGATGTCGTCGCGAAGGACGCATCTTCGAAGGAGGCACCATGCGAGCCGCATCCATCTTCGGAATCATCCTGATCCTCGCCGGCACCGCCGGCCTCGTCTGGGGCGGATTCGAATATCAGACGGAGGAAGCGGTCGTCGACGCCGGCCCCCTGGAGGTCGAGGCCGAGACGACCGAGCAGGTCACCATCCCCATCTGGGTCTCGGGGGTGGTGTTCCTGGCCGGAATCGGGTTGGTGGTGGTCGGGTCGCGGAAGGGAAGTTGAACCGACGGGCCCGTCCGGACCTGGGCCGTCCTTCGAACGGATCAAGTCCGGATTGTTGTGTAACTCCGCTCCGCCGGTTGGAGTGTGATGTCTATGCGGCGGCCCGGGGGACGGGTTCGGGCCCGTCGCGCTCCGCCTTCCAGGCTTCGTACTCGTCCATCCGGAGGTAGCAGCGTCCGGTGGACCACTCCTCGTGTATCTCGGCCAGGTAGGCGCCCAGCAGCCTCCAGGCCGAGGTCTCGTTCGGAAAGATCCGAATCACCTTTTCCCGCCGTCGCACCTCTTCGATCAGCCGCTCGAGGCTGTTCGTGGTCCGGAGCCGCCGCCGGTACTTCTCGGGCAAGCTGAGGACGGCGATGGCGTCCTCGAGGCCGCTCTCGAGGGTCTCGAGCGCCCGATCGGCGTCGCCGTCGAGCTCGCTGGCCAGGGCCTCGAACTCGATGCGGGCTTCGTGGGGATCGCCGGCCTTGAGGATCCGGTCCAGGCCGCGGTGCATGGCGTCCTTGAAGGCGGCCGGCGTCCGGTCCACGACGTTGCGCCGGAAGTGGGTCTGGCACCGCTGCCAGATCGCACCATCGAAGCAGCGGTGCAGGGCGTCCACGAGCCCTTCATGGGCATCCGAAACCATCAGATCGACGCCCTCCAGTCCGCGGCTCTTGAGCCACCGGAAGGTCTCCAGCCAGCCTTGCTGGGTCTCCGAGTTGGCGATCCGGATGCCCAGGATCTCCCGGAAGCCCTGGGCGTTCACACCCACCACGATCAGGGCCGTCGTGGCACGGACCGCGCCCTGACGCCGGACCCGCAGGTGCATGGCGTCGGCCAGCAGGAACGGATAGCTCGTGTCGCCCAGCGGCCGCTCGTTCCAGGCCTTCACGTGAACGTCGAGCCCCTGGGCCAGGTCGCTGACCGTCGACTTCGCAAACTCCCGGCCGCAGAGCTCGTCGGTGATCCGCTTCACCTTCCGGGTGCTGACCCCGTTCACCACCATCTGCATCAGGGCCAGCACCAGCGCCTTCTCCGAGCGCCGATAGCGCTCGAAGAGCTCGGTGGAGAAGCTGCCGTCCCGGTCTCGGGGCACCCGCAGCTCCAGCGTGCCGACCCGGGTGGTCAGGGAGCGGGTGTTAGTGGCCGTTGCGCCACCCCCGCCGCTCCTCGCTCCGCTCGTGGGGCTCGGCCCCGAGGTGCTCGCTGATCTCGGCCTCCAGCACCTCGTCGCAGACCCGCTCCAGCAGCCGGGCCAGTCCCCGGTCGTCGGTGAACAGTCCTTGGATCTCGTCCTCCGTCAGCCTAACTTCGATGTGGGCCATCGTTCCTCTCGCGTGGTTGTGAGTGCAGCTCTGACTGCCTCTTCTCACCAACCAAGCGGAGGGCGGTGGCCTTTTTCTTCAACCCCTCCCCACCCCCGAGAAACTGGAGTTACACAAAACTTCGGACTCAACTTCCGGAACTGCCATCACGGATACACCGAGCCGTCTCTCCGAGGGGGGTCGGCAGTCATTGAGCTGCCCGGCGCGTCCACGACGGGATCGAGCATCTGGAGTCGTATGAACGCCTTGATATCCTTCATAGTTCGGACTCTCCCCTTCCGGTTCGCGGTTCGACTCGCGCTCGCGTCCTGAAAGGATCCATGCCTTGCCCGCAGCCACATTCACCCACCTTTCGAGAGGCCACGAGACCTTCTCTCACAGCTCCACCTCTTCTTCCAGCTCCGGCTCGGCGACCCACGGGGTGAGGCTGGAGGGAAGGTAGTGGGAATCGGGTGGCCTGTCCCTCTCGAAGTGGCGGAGCGCCCGGAGGACGTCTGGAGCCCTGTCCTTCCAAGACGACGCCTCCCTTCGAGCGTCAGATTCGGGTCATGCCCCCCCTCCCTCCGATTCCCGGATGGCGTGGAGGCGCTTCCGGAATTCCTCCTCCGATATCTCTCCCTTTGCGAAACGCTCCCGGAGGATCTCCTCGGGACCTTGCCGAGGGGGAGGAGGCGGTGGAGTCCCAGCGCTCGACGAGCTCGTTCCTGTCATCCGGGCAACGAGCCAGACGAGGAATGCGACCACTACGAGCCAGAAGATCCACCAGCCCCAGTGCATTCCTATCATATGGCCGTCTCCGTACCACATTTGCCCCCCCGGGCCCTGCTGCGTCAGCAATGCGTACATGCTGCCACCTCCGCTTGGAAGGATCGGATCATCTTCTTCCCCGCGAACCGGTTCTCCACGAACCGGCGGAAGCCGGCTGACCTACCACAGCCGCCGACGTCTCGCCGTGGGTTGGTGGTATCGCCTCGGCGGGAATCCGGATCGTGAACCGGGCACCGCCTTCGGATCGATTGACGGCTGCGACCGAGCCGTCCTGGGCTTGCACGAGGGCTTCCACGATGGAGAGGCCCAGACCCGTTCCTGCCTCCTCGGTCCCGGGGGTGCGGGCCTCATCGGCCCGATAGAATCTCTGAAAAATCCTCGCCGGCTCCGGCCCCAGCCCGGGTCCGGTGTCCGACACGACGAGCTCCAGCTCGTCTCCGGTCCATCGAGCTTCAACGGTGACACGGCCTCCCTTCGGCGTGTACTTGACCGCATTGTCCACGAGATTCCGGAGAGTCTGCTCGAGGAGATCGGGGTCCGCCTCGATTCGGGGGAGAAGATCCTGCTCGAGCTGCAGCTCGATGTCCTTCGCTCGGGCCCTGGACCGAAGCTGTCCGACGATGCGCTCGACGAGGGATCGGGCGTCCGTGGGTCGTCGTCTCGCCCGGATCACACCTGCGTCGGATCGGGCCAGGGTCAGGAGCTCCTCCGTGGTCCGGGACAGGCGCCTGACCTCCTCCAGCGTGCTGGCCAGGACCTCCCGGTACTCCTCCGGCGATCGGTCTCGTCGGAGCGCGACTTCCAGCTCGCCCCGCATGACGGTCAGCGGCGATCGGAGCTCGTGGCTCGCGTCCGCGGTGAATCGTCTCTGGGCCTCGAATGCCTCCTCCAGCCGCTGGAGCATCGAGTTGAGCACCTCGACGAGCCGACGGTACTCTTCGGCGTCTGCGAACGCGTCGATGCGTTTCTGAAGGGATCCGGCCTTCACCGCCTCGGCCTGATCGATGATGGCCCGGACGGGCCCCACGGCGCTTCCGGCCAGCCACCAACTCCCGAATGCGCTTCCCAGGAGGACGAGGAGGGAGAGTCCGACGAGGAATGCGCCCACGCTCCCGAGCATCTCGTTCCGTGCCGTGAGAGGGGCTGCGACCTGGAGCACGTGCCGCTCGTGGAGCTCGCCGAGCCGCTCCAGAGGATAGTAGACGGACCGGATATCCGATTCCCGGAAGCGGCTCTCCGTCCAGGTCAGCTCGCCGCCGGCCGCGCTCCGAAGCGCCGTGGTATCCAGGGGAAGATCTGTCGTCATGAATCGGCTCCGGAGGAGGCTCTTCCCGTCCCCCCGCCAGACCTGCGCGTAGCGGAGCAGGTCCTCCACCGAGCCGGCTTCTTCGGGTGTCAGCTCCCACTCGTGAAAGTGCATCTCTCCCGTGGGAGAATCGGCCAGGGATGCGGCCTGGATCGAGGCCACATTCAGGATGCTGGCGTTGAGCTCCCGGTCCAGGATGGCCCTGAGGGAGAGGAGGCTGGCCGCGGAGATGGCGACAACCGCCACTCCCATGACCAGCGTGAAGCGGGAGGCGAGGCGAAACCGGAAGGACCCCTTCATTTTTTCGAACCTCGGGTCCCCGACTCTCCCAGCGGCATCTTCTGGAAGGCATACCCCACGCCCCGCACCGTATGGATGAGCGGGTCTCCACCGTTTCTCAGCTTCTTTCGCAGGTTGGCGACGTGCACGTCGACGACGTTGCTCATGGGATCGAAGTGGAGGTCCCAGACCTGCTCCAGGAGCTCGGTCCTGCGTACGACCTCCTCGGAGTGGAGGAGAAAGTACTCGAGGAGCTGGAATTCCTTCGGCGTCAGGTCGAGCCG
>JBKHJU010000132.1:0-6062 GCA_046537985.1 Longimicrobiales bacterium | reverse complement strand
GGCCTGGTCTGGGTCCCTCCCGAGCTCCGCGAGAATCGGGGGGAGATCGACGCCTCCGCGCACGGCGACCTCCCGGACCTCGTCACCCTGGACGACATCCGGGGCGACCTCCAGATGCACTCGACCTGGAGTGACGGGAAGAACACGATCAGGAAGATGGCCGAGGCGTGCGAGGAGCGGGGGTACGCATACCTCTCCATCACCGATCACTCCCAGCAGGTGAGCGTCACCGGAGGGCTCGGCGAGGAGCGTCTCGAGGAGCAATGGGAGGAGATCGAGGCGGTCCGGGAGGAGCTGGACGGCATCCACCTCTTCCGGAGCCTGGAGGTGGACATCCTGAGGGACGGATCCCTGGACCTGGACGACGAGCACCTGGACGGGTTGGACGTCGTCCTGGTCTCGGTTCATTCGTACATGGACCTCTCGAGGAAGGAGCAGACCGAGCGGATCGTGAAGGCGGTCTCCCATCCCGCGGTCCACATCCTGGCCCATCCCACCGGGCGACGGATCAACCGGAGGGAGCCCTACGACGTGGACATCGAGGAGGTGCTCCACGCGGCGAAGGAGAACCACGTGGCCGTGGAGCTCAACGCCAACCCCGAGCGGCTGGACCTGAAGGACATCCACGTTCAGAGAGCGAAGGACCTGGGGGTGCCCGTGGTCGTCAGCACCGACGCCCACAGCACCAGCAACCTGGAGCACATGCGCTACGGCGTGGACCAGGCCCGGCGCGGATGGCTGGAGAAGGAGGACGTTCTCAATACGAAAAGCCTGAAGGACTTCCGGAAGTGGTTGAACAGGTAGTTCCGGGAATGGCTCGAGAAGTAGCGAGGCTGGAGACGGTGCATGGAAGCGCGATGCGTCGGACGATGCGAGACGAAGTGAATCGAGAAGGAGGGGAGCGACAGGCATGACTCGGGCATACATCTCGGCTCTTCCTTCCGCCATGGAGTCGGTGGAGGAGATCACGGCTCGGCTTCGAAACGGGCTGCCGGCCATCTTCCTGGATTTCGACGGCACCCTGGCCTCCATCACCGACAACCCTTCCGATACGTTCATCCCGCCCGAGACCCGGGAGGCCGTGGAGCACCTGAGCGCCGTCTGCCCCGTCGCCGTCGTGAGCGGCCGGGATCTGGACGATGTCCGTCACCTGGTGGGCGTGGAGGGAATCCACTACGCCGGGAGCCACGGATTCGACGTGGTGGAGGCCGACGGGCAGCGGCATCGAAAGGCCAGCGAGTTCAGGCCCGACCTGGGCCGGGCCGCCGACGAGCTGGACCGGACGCTGGACGACATCCCTGGAGCCTTCCTCGAGCGGAAGGCCTTCGCCCTGGCCGTCCACTACCGGATGCTGGAGGATCCCCGACGGGAGTCCGACGTGGAGCGGGCCGTGGACCGCGTGGTCGCCGACGAGCCCCGCCTGCGCAAGACCGGCGGGAAGAAGATCTTCGAGGTCCGTCCCGACGTGGAGTGGGACAAGGGCAAGGCCGTGGTCATGATGGCCGGCCTCATCGAGGCCCAGGAGGTGGAAGCCCGGGCCGTCGAAGCCGAGGACGGTCGTCGGCCCGGCGTCGTGCCCCTCTACATCGGGGACGACCTCACCGACGAAGACGCATTCCGGGCCATCGCCGACCACGGAGTCGGGGTCGTGGTCCGCGGTGAGGACGACGACCGGAAGACCGCCGCCTCCTATGTGCTGGCGGATCCGTCCCTGGTGCGTGAGTTCCTGGAGCGGCTGGCCGAGGAGCTGAAAAGAAGCTGACGCCGCTTTCCTCCTGAAACTTCCTCGCTCGGTCCATCCGTAGGGATCGTCGACGCTGCGAGGGCCGCCCGGTGTCGCCGGGGCGGCCGACCCTCTTGCTCGACGAGACCATGAACAGATCCACGATCGAAGCCGGCCTCCTCACCGTTGCCGCGGGCGTCCTGGTATTGCTCTCGGTGCTTCCCTGGAATCCCCTGGCCCGCCTCCCGGGCGGTGGGATGCTCCGGGGTGAGATTCTCCGGGGGGCGGTGGCCGTCCAGAACGTCGAGACCTTCGAGCTGGGGGTCGGGCCCGTGGCCGTCTACAACCTGGCCGGGACCGTCGAGGTCGTCGCCGGATCGGGCTCCGAAGTCCGGGTCGAGGTGGAGCGGCGGGGTGTGGACGGGGATGCCCTGACGGTGGACGTGGATCGGATTCGGGGCAGGGAAGCCCTGAGGATCCGGTATCCCTCCGATCGGATCGTATACCGCGATGCCGATGGACACCTGGACACCAGCGTCCGGGTGGACGACGACGGGACGTTCTTCGACGGAGATCGGGGGGCGACGGGATGGCTCTCGAGCCTATTCGACGGGGACCGCGTGGAGATCAGGGATTCGGGACGAGGGCTCGAGGCGTGGGCCCATGTCCGCGTCCTGGTCCCGGCGGGTGGCGACGTCGCCACCTACCTCGCCACCGGCGAGAGTCGGGTGGAGGGCGTGGACGGAGACCTCCGGGTCGAGACCGGGCAGGGTCGGGTGCACGCCAGCGACACCCGGGGATCCCTCGTGATCGACACCGGGTCGGGACCGGTCACCGTGGAGGGCGTCGAAGGAGAATTGAACGTGGACACGGGCTCGGGCTCCGTGGACGTCCGGAATATCCTCGGCGACGTCCTGGTGGACACGGGTTCCGGCTCCGTCGAGGTGGACGATGCCGAGGGCGAACTCTCCATCGACACGGGGTCGGGCTCCGTCGAGGTGGCGAACGTCTCAGGGCGCTCCCTGCTCGTGGATACCGGCTCGGGCTCGGTGGACGGGAACGGGATGTCCGTCGAGTCCCTGGACGTGGACACCGGATCCGGATCCGTGCGGCTGGACCGGGTGGCCGCCCGGCAGGTCCGGTTGGATACCGGTTCGGGGCGGATTTCCGTGGAGCTTCTCGAGGATGCCGAGTCGGTGATGGTGGACACGGGATCGGGGGGAGTCAGCCTCGCGTTCGCCGGCGCGGTCGGCTCCGTGGACGTGGACACCGGCTCCGGGTCGGTGGACGTGACGGTCAACGACAGGGCCGGAGCCCGCCTGGTCCTGGACGCCGGCGGACGCGCGGATGTGGATTCGGGTTTGCCCTTCGACGTGGGAGAGTCCCGGCGGGGCTATCTCGAAGGCCGCCTCGGCGACGGAACCGGACGCATCCACGTGGAGACGGGGAGCGGGAGCATCCGGGTCAGGGGGAGCTGAGGGGAGAGCTCGGGGAACGCTCCGGGGAACGCTCCGGAGAACGCCGTCGCCATAAACGCCGGGTTTGCCGCACATCCCCCGGGGATCGGGGGTATGTGGCACCATGGACTTCGATCTTCCCGACGAGCTGGTCGTGCTGAAGGAAGCCGCGGCCCGCTTCGCCGCCGACCGGATCGCCCCCCACGCGCAGGAGTGGGACCGGGCCGGGGCCTTTCCCGACTCCCTCCTCGACGAGCTCGCCGAGCAGGGTTTCCTGGGGATCCTCGTTCCCGACGAGTATGGTGGAGCCGGGGGCGACCACCTCTCCTTCGCCGTCATCCTCGAGGAGATCGCCCGGCACGACGGTGGCCTGGCGCTCTCCGTGGAAGCCCACAACGGCCTCGCAGTCCAGCACATCCTTCTCGTCGGAACCGAAGAACAGAAGAAAGCCTTCCTTCCCGCCATGGCCGGAGGTGAGCGGTTGGGCGCATGGTGTCTCACCGAGCCCGGCGCCGGAACCGATGCCGCCGCCATCCGGACCTCCGCGGTGCGGGACGACGACGAGTGGATCCTCAAGGGCAGCAAGCAGTTCATCACCAACGGCTCCCGGTCCGGGACCTTCGTCGTGGTCGCGTCGACGCGGGAGCGCGGGGCCGGAAACGGAAGTGACCGCGGACGCGGCGGCGAGGAGGGGGGCCGAGGGGGGGCTCCCGACGATCCCGGCCTCTCCGCCTTCATCGTCGACGGCGACGCGTCCGGGCTCTCCGTGGGGGAGAGGGAGGAGAAGCTGGGGATGCGCTCCTCGGATACGGTCTCGGTCCACCTCGACGACGTCCGGGTCCCGGAGGACCGCCTCCTGGGAGAGGAGGGGAACGCCTTCGACGACGTGAAGCGGGTGCTGGTCGGCGGGCGCGTCATGATCTCCGCTCTCTCGCTGGGGCTGGCCCGGGGAGCGATGGAAGCGAGCGTCGCGTACGCCAACGAGCGGGCGAGCTTCGGGAGGCCCATCATCGAACACCAGCTCGTCCAGTCGAAGCTGGCGGACATGGTGACCCGGATCGAGGCCGGTCGACTCCTGGTCCACCGGAGCGCCCGGCTGCTGGACGAGGGGCTCGGGACCGTCGTCGATTCGGCCGTGACGAAGCTCTTCACCTCGGAGATGGCCACCGACATCTGCATGGACGCCATCCAGATCCACGGCGGCTACGGCTACCTGAGCGAGTACGACGTGGAGCGGTACATGCGCGACGCCAAGCTCTGCGAGATCGGGGAGGGGACCAGCGAGATCCTCCGGGTCCTCATCGCCCGATCCCTCCAGGCCAGGCCCGGCGGAAAGCGTCCCGAGCCGTCCCGGGCGGAGGGGTCGTGACGCCGACGGAGCCGGGGCGGGGCTCGGTGGAGGGAGCTCGATGATCCGCATCGCGAGCGGCCAGGCGTTCTGGGGGGACTGGCCCCGGGCTCCCGAGCTCCAGGTCCGTGCCGGACCCATCGACTACCTGGTCCTCGATTACCTGGCCGAGGTCACGGTCGCAATCCTGGACAAGCAGCAGCGGAGGGACGCCGAAGCCGGCTACGCCCGGGACTTCGTCTCGGACATCGGGGCCCTCCTCCCGGAGGTCGTGGATCGCGGCATCCGGGTCGTGGCCAGCGCCGGAGGCGTGAACCCTCGGGGGTGTGCCGAGGCGCTCCTGGAGAAGGCCGAGGAGCTGGGTGTGGAGGGGCTCCGGGTGGGGATCGTGGAGGGGGCCGACGTCACCGAGCGGGTGATTGCCCTCGTGGGAGACCGCACGCTGGAGACCGGCGGTAGGCCCGACCCGGAAGCGGGCGATGGACCTCTCGACCTCCGGCCCTTGAGCCGGGATGAGCCACCCTTCCACGAGATCGGGTCCCGGATCACCTCGGCCCACGCGTATCTGGGGGCGCGGCCCATCGTACGGGCGCTCCGGGAAGGGCCCCAGGTCGTGGTCACCGGACGGTGCACCGACGCCGCCCTGGCTCTGGCCCCGGTCATCCACGAGTTCGACGTGGCGCCCGACGATTGGGACGCCCTCGCCCTGGGAACGGTGGTGGGCCACGTCCTGGAGTGCGGGGCGCACGCCACTGGCGGCAACTTCCTCGGCGACTGGCGGGCCGTGGATCGGGCCGAGGAGATCGGCTTCCCCATCGCCGAGATGGAAGGCCCGGACCGGGCCGTCATCACGAAGCACGAATCCCTGGGCGGCCTGGTGAACGCCGCCACGGTCAAGGAGCAGCTCCTCTACGAGATCGGGGACCCCCGGGCGTACATGACCCCGGATTGCGTGGCCGACTTCACGAGCATCCAGCTCGTCGACCTGGGGGGGCACCGGGTAGCGATCTCGGGGGTGCGCGGCTCCCCGGCCCCCGACACCCTGAAGGTCACCTGCGTCTACGACGCCGGATGGAAGGTCACCGGCCGGATCACCTACTGCTGGCCGGAGGCCCGGGAGAAGGCCCGGGCCGCGGGGGAGCTGGTGCGGAAGCGCACCGAGGCGAAGCTGGCACGCAGCCCCTTCGACGGATGGCTGGTCGAGCTGGTGGGGAGCGACGCCCTCTTCGGCTCCCGGGGGGACGCGGATCCCGATCCCGACGAGGTCGCTCGTCTGGTCTCGGCCCGGTCCGACGACAGGGAGGCCTGCGACCACGTGGGCCGGGAGCTGGTGGGCCTCATCCTCACCGGGCCCCCGGGAGCCACCGGATACGCGGCGGGTCGGCCCCGGGCGTCGAAGCTGAACGGGATCTGGTCCGGCCTGGTCGAGCGGGACCGGGTGGAGCCCCGGGTTGAGGTGTTGGGATGAGCGTCGAGGCCCGGAGGGATGGCGGCGTGGGGAGCACGGGGGTGGAGCCCGCATGAAGGTCCGGCT
>JBKHJU010000131.1:0-6066 GCA_046537985.1 Longimicrobiales bacterium | reverse complement strand
CCCTCTGGCTGACGGCGCAGGCGGCCGAAGACCTGGAGGAGCACGAGTCCGCCGCAGACGCCGCGGAGGAGTTCCGGTCCGTCCTACCCGCCGGTCACCCCCTGGCCGTGCCCGCGCTCATGCTCCGGGGCCGGGCGCTCATGGATGCAGGGGAGTGGGAGGAGGGGAGCCGGGTCCTCTTCGAGCTTCCGGCCACGGCGCCGGAAGAAACCCGCCGTGCGGCCCTCGACGACGTCCGCTCCGCGGCTTCGGAGATGTTCTTCCTGGCCCTGGAGGAGCTCGTGGAGGAGGGCCCGGTGCCGCAGTGGGATCCTCTCCTGGCGCCGGTCCTAGCCGAGTACGCTCTCGGACTCTACACCCGGGACCGAGTCGAGGAAGCCCGTCGGGTGGCCGAGCGGGCCCTGACCCTGGCCGAGGGCGGCGAGGAGGAAGAGCTGGCGAGATCGATCGTGGAGGGGGACGTGACGGTCGATCGGAGGAGCGCCGTCGTCCTGGGCGCCCTCCTGCCCGAGAGCGGATCGCCGGTCCAGCAGGAGTACGCCACCCTGATCCGCCAGGGGGTCGAGGCACGGCTCCGGGCCGGAAGGGAGGGAAGAACGATTCCGGCCGAGCTCGAGGTCCGGGACGATTCCGGAACGGTGAGCGGAACGTCCACCCTTCTGACCGGACTCGCCGATCTGGGAACGGTGGGGATCGTCGGGCCCCTGGGCAACGAGACCCTGGCCGCCGCGGCGGAGGCTCGAGCGCGGCCCGTGCCCATCATCTCGCCCACGGCGCAGGACGTCCCCGAGGACGCTCCCTCGGTCTACTCGCTCAACAGCCGGGATCCGGGAGCGGCCCTGGCCCTGGCCCGGTTTGCCGCCTCCCAGGGGGTGCGGACGGCGCTGATCCTCCACGCCGGGACGCCGAAACACACGTACGAGGCCGAGACCTTCGAGGATGAATACGAGCGCCTCGGAGGCACGGTGCTGCGGCGGCTCTCGTACCCTCCGGGATCCACCTTCTTCGAGGAGCCCCTGGACACGGTGCGACAGGTCCTCCCCGAGGCGGTGCTTCTTCCCGTGCCCGTGGGAGACATCGAGCTCATTGCGCCCCAGCTCACCTACTTCGGCCTCGACACCCTGGGCGTCCGGATCCTGGGCACCGAGGAGTGGGGAGAGCCCGAGGTGGTGACGTCCACCGAGCCCCGACACCTCAACGGCGTGGTGGTGGCCACGCCCCGCCCGCCGAGTGGAGATATGCCGGGGTGGAACGACTTCGTGGAAGACTACGAGGAGGTGCACCGGCAAACCTTGCGGAGCCGCATCCCGGCCCTGGGTTACGACGCCGCCGGACTCCTGTTGGAGGCCGTCGCCCTCGGGGCGCGGGAACCCGAGGAGGTGCCTCGGGCGCTGCGGGAGATCGAGGCGTATCCCGGTGCCACCGGGTTCCTGTCCGTGGAGGACGATCGCATCTTGCGACGCTACTACCTCATGCGCTTGCGGGACCGGGAGATCATTCCAATCGACCTGGAGGAGCTCGCTCCCGGTTCCGGGGCGGCGCCGGAGCTGGAAGAACGCGGAGCGGTACCGGGCGGACCGCTCCCATGACCATGGAGGAGAGGCTCGAAGAGCTCCGGGAGCTGGGACGGGAGGCGGAGCTCGGGGGCGGGGAGGAGCGGCTGGAGCGACAGCACGAGAAGGGAAAGCTCTCGGCTCGTGAACGCCTGGTCCTGCTCCTGGACGAAAGCTCCTTCGTGGAGATGGATCGCTTCGTGACCCATCGGTCCACCCACTTCGGGCTGGAGGAGCGGAAGATCCTCGGAGACGGGGTGGTGACCGGGTACGGCACCATTCACGGCCGGCTGGTCTACGTCTTCTCCCAGGACTTCACGGTCTTCGGCGGATCCCTCTCGGAGGCTCACGCCGAGAAGATCGTGAAGATCCAGGAGCTGGCCATGGAGAACGGGGCTCCCCTCATCGGCCTGAACGACTCGGGAGGAGCCCGGATCCAGGAGGGAGTCGTCTCTCTGGGAGGCTACGCCGACATCTTCCTGCGAAATACGCTGGCCTCGGGGGTCGTACCCCAGATCAGCGTCGTCCTGGGCCCGTGCGCGGGGGGAGCGGTCTACTCACCGGCCATCACCGACTTCGTCTACATGGTCCGGGGCACGAGCTACATGTTCGTGACGGGTCCCAACGTGGTGAAGACGGTGACCCACGAGGACGTGGACATGGAGGGGCTGGGAGGGGCCGACGTCCACGCCGGCACGTCCGGCGTGGCCCACTTCGCCCACGACTCGGAGCCCGAATGCCTCGCGGCGGTTCGCGAGCTCTTCACCTTCATCCCGAGCAACAACGCCGACCTGCCTCCCCGGAGGGGTTCCGGAGACCCCCACGATCGAGGGGATCAGAAACTGCTCGAGATCGTGCCGGACAACCCCAACAAACCATACGACATGCATGAGGTCATCGGGTGCGTCGTGGACGATGGGGAGTTCTACGAGGTCCACGCCGCATACGCCCAGAACCTCATCGTGGGGTTCGCCCACCTCGGTGGCCACTCCGTGGGAATCGTGGCCAATCAGCCCGCCGTGCTGGCAGGAGTCCTGGACATCGACTCTTCGGTGAAGGGGGCCCGCTTCGTCCGCTTCTGCGACGCCTTCAACATCCCCCTGGTGGTCTTCGAGGACGTCCCGGGCTTCCTGCCGGGCCTCTCGCAGGAGCACGGAGGCATCATCCGTCACGGCGCCAAGCTTCTCTACGCCTTTTCAGAGGCCACCGTGCCCAAGGTCACGGTGATCACCCGAAAGGCCTACGGGGGCGCCTACGATGTCATGAACTCGAAGCACATCCGGGGAGACCTCAACCTGGCCTGGCCCACGGCCGAGATCGCGGTCATGGGTCCGAAGGGCGCGGTGGAGATCCTCTTTCGGAAGGAGATCGCCGAATCCGACGATCCCGAAGCTCTGAAGGAGGAGCGGATCCAGGAGTATCGCGAGCGCTTCGCCAACCCCTACATCGCCGCCGCCCGGGGATACCTGGACGACGTCATCGATCCCCGGGAGACCCGTCCCCGCCTCGTCAGCGCCCTGGACATGCTCCGCGACAAGAAGGACGAGAATCCGCCGAAGAAGCACGGCAGCATTCCGTTGTAGCAGGTAGCGCGCCCAACGAGACCCCCGCGCCCACGTCCCTCCCCGGGCGATCTCGCCGCCGCGGTCCCTCGCCTCGATGGGCTGCTCCGGAGCCGCGAAGGCAACTCTCCTACCATCCGACCGCATCCCAACGGAATGAAGAGCAGGCCGGACGATCGGTCCGGCTCCCGGCTGCCACGGCCCGAACCCTTCGGGCCCGCTGCCGGACCCTGGGAAAGCGGGCATCGGAGGTGGGATCGTGAAGGCTCGGGACGCGAAGGATCGGGAAGGGCTGGAAGGGAACGCCCCGAAGGGTCGGGAAGGCGACGCGCGGGTCCGCTGGCTTCTCGGAGCCGCGCTTTCGGGGGCGCTTCTGGCAGCAGGCTGTGCAACCGGCGCCCGGGCGGCGCCCCAGGAGCCACAGCTGCCGGAGGAGGTCGACCGGGAGTGCGTCTGCCTCGATCCGGACGAGATCGATCTCGAAGACCGGGTCGATGCCCGGGGGATCCGGGCGCAGGTCCGGCGCTTCCTCCGGGAAGGCGAGGAGGCCCGGAAGCTCACCCGCGGGGCTTTGGAGCGGGTCGAGCGCCGGATCGAGCGACTCCGCGAGGTCGGGCGGCTCTTCGGTCGTCGGGCACGACTCGGTGTGGAGATCCGGCTGGACCAGCGCGAAGAGGGAGACGCGCGGGGAGTCCGGATCGACGGAGTGCGCCCGGAGGGTCCCGCTGCGGAGGCGGGCCTGGAGGAAGAGGACGTGATCGTGGCGGTAGCGGATCGGCGTCTCGCCGAGCCCCTCCCGGACGCAGGGGCGGAAGACGGTCTGGATGCGGACCGGTCCCTCCCCGCGCAGCGTCTGAGGCGCCTCCTGGCCGATCACGAGCCCGGTGACACCGTCGCGATCACCTACCTCCGAGACGGTGAGGAGCACACCGTCTCCGTGGAGCTCGGCTCCTTCGGCGACGTCCGGGGCCTTTCGGCCCTTCGGGATCTTCGCCGGGGAAACGTGGATCCCCCGGTCCGCAGGCTGCGCCGCCCCGGCCGTCCGGGCGGTCCCGGTGCCCCGCCCCCTCCCCGGGCCTGGAACCGGTCTCGGATGATGCGAGGACCGGGGTGGGGCCCCCTGGGCGGGCTGCGCACGCAGGCCCTCGGACCCGAGCTGGGCCGGTACTTCGGGACCGTCGAAGGCGTCCTCGTTCTCGACGTGCCGGAGGAGACCGACCTGGGACTCCGCCCCGGCGATGTCGTTCTCGCCGTGGGCTCGCGGGAAGTCGAAGACGAAGGGGATTTCCGCCGGATCGTACGGTCGTACGCGCAGGGAGAGGAGATCGACCTCCGGATCCGTCGGGAAGATCAAGAGCTCACGGTGACGGGCATCATGCCTTAGACGGTCGCGACCAGCCTGTGGCGGCAGGGCCCCGAACGGCGGCCCCGGAGGCGGGGGAGCGCGTTCGGGGTCGTTGTCCGGGGTTTACACGCTCGGCGTCCGCGCCCCATCTTCCTCCGCCCGCCGTAACCGATCCCGTCTCAGACCGGGGGAAGCGCGCAACCGTGTTCGATTCCGTCCTCATCGCCAACCGGGGTGAGATCGCCGTTCGCGTCATCCGCGCCTGCCGCGAGCTCGGTGTGGAGGCCGTGGCGGTCTACTCCGAGTCGGATCGCCTCGCTCCCCATGTCCTGGAAGCCGACCGGGCCTATCCCATCGGTCCGGCAGCCGCGGCGAAAAGCTACCTGAATGTCGACCGGCTCCTGGACCTGGCCCGCCGGGCGGGAGTCGACGCCATCCATCCGGGCTACGGATTCCTGGCCGAGCGAGCTCCGTTCGCGCGGGCTGTGGAGGACGCCGGTCTGGTCTTCATCGGACCCCTCTCGGACACCATCGCGGCCATGGGGGACAAGACCCGGGCCCGGACGCGGATGAAGGAAGCGGGCGTGCCCATCGTGCCGGGCCTGACGGAGCCGGTCGAAGACGCCGAGGCCGCCTTGGAAGCCGCCGAAGATCTGGGCTTTCCGGTGCTCCTGAAGGCGGCCGCCGGTGGGGGCGGGAAGGGGATGAGAGTGGTGGAGGAGCCCGGCGAGCTCCCCCGGGCCTTCGACGGCGCCGGCCGGGAGGCCGAGGCGGCATTCGGTGACGGAGCCATCTATCTGGAGCGCTACCTTGACCGACCGCGCCACGTGGAGATCCAGGTCCTGGGCGACCACCACGGCACCATCGTGCACCTGGGTGAGCGGGAGTGCTCCATCCAACGCCGTCACCAGAAGCTGGTGGAAGAGGCTCCTTCGGCCGTCCTCACCCCCGAGGAGCGGGAGGCCATGGGCCGGGCAGCGGTCCGGGCCGCCGAGGCCGTGGACTACCGGGGGGCGGGAACCGTCGAGTTCCTCTATCAGGACGGTGACTTCTTCTTCCTGGAGATGAATACCCGCCTTCAGGTGGAGCACCCGGTCACCGAGCTGGTCACGGGGATCGACCTGGTGGAGTGGCAGCTTCGGGTGGCGGCCGGCGAGCCCCTGGACTTCAGCCAGGAGGACGTCACGCTCGAGGGCCACGCCATCGAATGCCGAATCACCAGCGAGGATCCGAGCCAGGGCTTCCTTCCCTCGGCGGGCCGGGTGGAGTTCCTGGAGATTCCCTCGGGACCGGGCGTCCGCTGGGACGGGGGGATCGTAGAGGGCATGGAGGTGGGTCTCCACTACGATCCGCTTCTCGGAAAGCTCATCGCAACGGGACCCGACCGGGAGGCTGCGATCCGCAGAATGGCCCGGGCCCTCCGGGAGCTGGTGATCGCCGGCATAGACACCTGTGCCAGCTTCCACCGACGGGTCATGGCGGACCCGGACTTCCGGAGCGCCGACCTCAGCATCCGCTACCTGGACGAGCACCCCGATCTTCTGGAGCCTCGGTTCACCGACTCCGACGTTCGGGCTCTCGCCGTGGCGGCGGCTCTCCTGGAGGA
>JBKHJU010000130.1:0-6069 GCA_046537985.1 Longimicrobiales bacterium | reverse complement strand
CATGGCGGCCTGGAGCCTCCGGGAGATTCCTCTGGTGCCCTGGCCCGATGCTCGGGTGCAGGGGACCCTGATGCGGATCCGGATCCAGTGGGTCGGGTGGGACCGTCCACGGGAGATATCCGAGCTGTTGCGGGATCCGGCAGGGAGGGGTGTCTCGTTCCGATTCGGCGGCAACGAAGAGCACGATGAGGCGTGGGAGTCGGGGTGTATCGCTTGTCTCTACAGCTGCCCGGGTGGGGTCGTCTCGAACGAGCGCTACACGATTCGGGACCGGGTCCGGGAGGTCACCCGGTTCGCCCCCGTGGACGATCTCCCGCCGGACGGCACTGCGGTCGTAGTGACGCTGGAGGTGCTGGAGGCGGAGTAGGGCGGCGGACCGGCGGGAGGGGACGCCGGGGAGCCCCGGCGAGGAGATCATTGCCACCTCGCCTACCGATGCACAGCTTGTGCAGCCTACTGTAGAGGGAGTCGCGAGTCCGCGAGTCTCCACGCGAGGCCGCTTCGCCCTCCTCACCCCGGGAGGACCTCGATGAAGCGCCGCGCCTTTCTCCGGACTTCCTTCGCCGCCGCCGGTGCCGCCGCTCTGCCTTCGCGCCGCCTCGGGGCCGCGGTCTTTCGCCAGGCTCCCCAGGTCCCGCCGGACCTGGAGGTCGTCACGGGCGACGGCCGATCCGTCACCCTGTCGGGAAGCGCGATCCGGGAGCTGACCGACGCGCTCCGTGGACGGGTGCTGCTGCGGGGAGACGAGGGTTATGATGACGCGCGACGGATTCTCAATCCCTCCTTCGATCGCTATCCGGCTCTCATCGCCCAGGTGACCGGCTCCGCCGATGTCGCGACGGCGGTGCACTTCGCCCGGGATCACGGGAATCTCCTCTTGGCCGTGAAGTGCGGTGGCCACAGCGCCTCGGGTCAGTCCACCTGTGACCGGGGTATGATGATCGACCTCTCCCTCTTCCGGGACGTGCGGGTCGAACCGTATTCCCGGACAGCCCGTGTCACCGGAGGAAGCCTGCTGGGAGCCCTGGATCACGAGTCCATGGCCCACGGCCTGGTGGTGACCATGGGAACGGTGTCCCATACCGGCGTCGGAGGTCTGGTCACGGGGGGTGGCTTCGGCAGGGTGGGCCGGCGCTTCGGCCTCTCGGTGGACAACCTCCTGTCCGTGGACGTCGTGACGGCCGACGGACGGCTGGTGCACGCCAGCCCGGACGAGAACCGGGACCTTTTCTGGGGCGTTCGGGGCGGTGGCGGAAACTTCGGGATCGTCACCTCGTTCGAGTTCCGCCTCCACCCCATGCAGCGACAGGTGGTAGCGGGCCAGATCCTGTACCCCGCCGACCGGGCCCGGGACGTCCTGGAGACGTTCGCCGAGCATGCTTCCCGCCAGCCCGACGCCCTCGATTTGGGGCCCATCGTCACTCAGCCCCGTGGTGGTGGGCGGGCCGTGGCCGGCTTCGGCGTGTGCTGGTCCGGGGACGCGAATCGGGCGGAAGAGGTTCTGGCTCCGATTCGACGTCTGGGCGAACCCATCATGGACACGGTGGGTCCCATGGACTACGTGGCCGTCCAGCGTTCCGGGGACGTGTCCGATCCGCGAGCGGTGGGACAGTACGTGAAGGCCGGTTTCATCCCGGAGCTACCGCCGGCTCTCATCTCGGCCATCGTTGAAGGATTCGAGGGAGATCCTGGCCGCGACACGATCGTGGCCTTCCAGCAGTCGGGCGGCGCCATCGGTCGAGTCGCTCCCGACGCCACGGCATTCGCGCAGCGGGACGCCGCGGCCAACATGCTCTGCTTCGTAAACTGGGAGCACGGCACGAATCCCAGCGAGCACATCGAGTGGATCCGGGACTACTGGACTCACCTCGAGCCCTACACCCACGGCTTCTACGTCAACGACTTGGAGGCCGAGACGACCCGGGCGACGATCCGGGAGAACTACCGTGCGAACCACGCTCGGCTCGTGTCGGTCAAGAATCGATACGATCCGACGAACCTGTTCCGGCTGAATGCCAACGTGGAGCCGACGGTGTGAAGTGGAGCCGGGGAGCCCGGGATTCGCCAGGGGAGGGGGGGCGAGGAGGAGTCAGGTCATACTGAGGCGAGCGGGAGCGCGCGGGCGGCCTTCAGACCGTCCCGTCAGTCCCCGGTGGGTTTGACCTCCGCCTCCTCGTATCCCAGGACGATCTCCTCGAGCTTTCCCAGGAGTGAGCCCGATCCGGCGCGACTCGCCCCGAAGAGTCCGTCGTGGGCGGCGTCGGCCCGGTCGGCGGCGGCGAAGAGGGAGAGCCACCGATCGAAGCGCTCCCCGATGCGCATGACGGCGTAGAAACGGCTGCCGGGGGTGGCGCCGGGAAAGAGGACGTCGAAGAAGGCTGCGATGATGGAGGCCGGAGCCAGGACCAGGTCCTTCAGCCCGTCCAGGGCCAGCTTGACCTGGAAGATGACCAGGTCCCGAAGAATCACCCACCGCGTCCGTCGACTGGTTTCCATGGCCCGCCCTCGCTCTCGTGGATCTCCGCATCGGCTCGTCGGCGGGGAAGTGACGGTGTGTGTCGATCGCCGCTTCCCTCGTTCGGCGACCCCTACGGGCGGAACCTTGCGATTGTTTCAGGCGGGTGGCTCACCCGGGGCGATGGAGTCGGCAGGGAGGGGCCGGGAAGCCATGGCTTCCTACGTCGAGTTCCGATTCCGCATCCGATAGGCTCGCTGACGGCAGGCGTTGGAGCAGTACTTCGCGTCGCTCCTCGATGCGGTGAACTCCTCGGCGCAGGTGACACACTCCTTCTCCAGATCCCGGGACTCTCTGCGCTCGACGGCCTGGCGGGTGGCGTGGTATTCCTCCTCGCACGCTTCGGAGCAGAAGGTGTGGTGGCGCATGCGGCGGGTGACCTGGTTCAGGACCGAGCGGCCGCAGGTCTGGCACGGCTTCGGAGATCGGTCCCAGGACCAGGCTTGCCACGGCTCCGGACCCGAGGGCCGGCATCGACGACAGAGGGGGACGATGGTCCACGAGGTCCCTCCGTACAGACCCCGTCCGAGCCGGACCCGGGTCCGGTAGACCACGTTTCGCGGTCCGAGGGTCTCGTCACAGAGCCAGCAGCGAGCGCCGGTCCTGGAGGGCCGCTTCCAACGGCGCGGGCGATTTCCGAAGGCCCGACGGACGCGAAGCTCGAGCTCGCCGGGGCGCCGTGAGTCGTTCATGGTCGAGGGACTCCAGAGGGGTGTGGAGGCGTTACGGATACGTATAGTGCAAAGGCTTTCCGCTAGGGATATCTGTAACGAGCAGGGTGGGCCCGAGTCTCTCCATTCGCAACCCGGGCTCAGGAGCGGAGGCTGCTCGTCCGGCCTCGAGCGGGTACATTTCTCGTCCGGCCAGCCCTACGGGAACGTCCGGCACCGACCGTTCACCAGCAGGAGGATCCGTGCGCCACGGGACCCACTTTTGCACCAGCCCCGACGGGGTGCGGATCGCGTACGCGGTGTCGGGCTCGGGTCCACCCCTGGTGAAGGCGGCGACATGGCTCAGCCATCTGGAGTTCGATCGACAGAGCCCGGTGTGGCGGCACTGGATCCACGAGCTGTCACGAACCCATACGCTGATCCGATACGACGAGCGGGGATGCGGCCTTTCGGACTGGGACGTGGAGGACTTCTCCATGAATGCGTGGGTCCGGGACCTGGAGGCCGTCGTCGATGCCGTGGGGTGCGACCGCTTCACCCTTCTCGGGATGTCCCAGGGCGGCCCGGTGGCCATCCGATTCGCGGCCCAGAACCCGGAAAGGGTTGATCGAATGATGATCTATGGCTCTTTCGTCCGCGGCTGGAAGGTCCGGAGTCCCGCGAGCGCCAGGGACGGAGCCCATCTCATGAAGCTCATGGAGTTCGGGTGGGGTCGACCAAACCCGGCATTCCGGCAGCTTTTCACCGGATTGTTCATCCCGGAGGCTGGCCAGGAGGTCCTCCGTTCCTTCAACGAGCTTCAGCGAATCTCGACCTCGCCGGCGAACGCCATACGATTCATGGACGCATTCGGGAGCATCGACGTGAGCGACGCACTCGCTGACGTCGAGGCCGAGACGCTGGTGCTGCATGCGCGGGAGGACGCCGTGGCCCCCTTCCAGGAGGGACGTATGATTGCGGCGGGTATTCCTGGGAGCCGATTCGTGGCGCTCGAGGGACAGAACCACATCCTGACCGGGGACGAGTCGGCCTGGACGACCTTCCTGGAAGAGGTCCGTGAGTTCTTGGGCGTGTCCGTGGAGCCGACCCGCAACCCGTCAACCGGCGACGCCGTCCTCGAGAACCTCCTGGAGCGGATCCGCCAGCGGAAGATCGGCCAGTGGAGTCTCGCCTACGTCGCCGGAGCCTGGGTCGCCCTGGAGGCACTCGACCTGGTGGCGGAGCCTTGGCAGATCCCCACTTCCGTTCAACGGGGCCTTCAGATTGCGCTGCTGGCGGGCCTTCCGTTGACGCTGGCGCTGGCCTGGTATCACGGAGAGGAGGGACGCCAGCGGGTTCGTGGCGTGGAGCTCGTGGTTCTGGCCCTCGTTCTCGTGGTGGCGGGCGTGTTCTTCCTGGTCCTCGGAGGTTGAGCCCGGCCGAGGCCGTCCCCGGGACGACCGCCGTCCGACTCCAGGAACGCTGGTCCCCTCGGATCCCCCTGCCCGGACACTCGGATCAACATCCGGAGGATCCCAGGTGTCCACCAGATGTAGTCATCACATCACCGGCGTTTCTCACACAGCGTCCGCGGGCTCACAGCGCCCACGGCGCTCACCCTTCTCACGCAGCCACCCCGTCGTAGAGTCGGGTCTCCGAGGTCCAGCCTATGCATCGTTTCCGTTCGACGGCGCCTTTATTGTTCGCCCTTCTCGGGGTTCTTGCAGCCGAGCCGGCTTTCGCGCCCGCCGATCTCACCGCCCAGGATCCGCCCGGCACCACGGAAGAAGCCGAGGATCCCGAACCGGGGCCCGACGGGGCCCGAGACGACTTCGATGCCGGCCCCGGGCCGGACCCGGCGGCAGTGGATATCCGTGAGACGCCGCTCCAGGCCTACCGGCTGTCGGACGACGCCGAAGTGGAGCTCGACGGGCAGCTCGACGAGGAATTCTGGGACCGGGCCGTGGCCGTCTCGGACTTCACCCAGCAGGAGCCGGTGGAAGGAGGCATCCCCAGCGAACGCACCGAGGTCCGGGTGGTCTACGATGACGACGCGTTCTATATCGGCGCCATCATCTACGACGATCCCGAGGGCATCCTGGCCTTCCAGCGTCAGCGGGACGCGGGGCTGGGGACCGACGACCGATTCATGTGGATCCTCGACACCTTCCACGACGGCCGCACCGGGTACTTCTTCGAGATCAACGCCGCCGGCCTCATGGGCGACGGGATTCTGGGCGGGGGAGGTGGCGGACCGGGGGGACCGGGCGGTGGTGGTGGAGGGGTGAACAAGTCCTGGGACGGGATCTGGGAGGCCCGGACGGCCATCCGGCCCGACGGCTGGTCTGCCGAGATCGAGATCCCCTTCCGCACCGTGAACTTCGATCCGAGGCAGGACACCTGGGGAATCAACTTCCAGCGGACCGTCCGCCGCCGACAGGAGGAGATCCTCTGGCGGGGTTGGCGGCGAAACGAGGGGCTGTTCAGCCCCGTCCACGCCGGCGACGTCACGGGGCTCCAGGGGATGTCCCAGGGGCTGGGTCTGGAGGCCGTCCCCTCGGCGATTCAGAGCTGGAGACGGACTCCGGGTCGCGGAGCGAGCGATCCCCAGCTCGGTGACAACTTCTTTCCCGGGGACGTGAGCCTGGACCTGAACTACAGCATCACCTCGAGCCTGCGGGCGTCGGTCTCCGTGAACACCGACTTCGCCGAGGTGGAGGCGGACCAGAGGCAGGTGAACCTGACCCGGTTCCCCCTCTTCTTTCCGGAGCGCCGGGATTTCTTCCTTGAGGGGTCCGGCGTCTTCTCCTTCGCTCCCCGTAGCGGTGCGAACCCCTTCTTTTCCCGGCGCATCGGGCTGAACCAGGGGAGCCAGATCCCCATCGATTTCGGTGGGCGCATCAC
>JBKHJU010000129.1:0-6107 GCA_046537985.1 Longimicrobiales bacterium | reverse complement strand
GCTGGACGAGGGCGAGTCCATGACCTACATGCTGATCAACATCATGGAGCCGGAGGAGTAGACGGCCGGGGCGGGCCGGGCCTCCCGCTCGCCGTCTATCCCACCCGCTTCATGGACAGCCCGATCCTCCCCCGGTCCAGGTCCACCTTCAGCACCTTTACCTTCACCCGCTGACCCACCTTCACCACCGTGTTCGGGTCCTTCACGAACCGGTCGGCCAGCTCGGAGACGTGGACGAGGCCGTCCTGGTGCACGCCCACGTCCACGAAGGCGCCGAAGGCCACCACGTTGGTGACCACGCCCTGGAGCACCATGCCGGGCTCCAGGTCCGAGGGCTCCCGGACGTCGTCCCGGAAGGAGGGGGGCTCGAAGGCGTCCCGGGGATCGCGCCCCGGCCGGCGGAGCTCGGCGACGATGTCCTTCAATGTGGGCATGCCGACCTCGCCGTCCACGTACTTCTCCAGCCGGCTCTCCAGCTCGTCCACCAGGGACCCGCTCTCCACCAGCCCGGCGACGTCGGTGCCCAGGTCCCGGGCCATCCGCTCCACCAGCTCGTAGCGCTCGGGATGGACGGCGGTGGCGTCCAGGGGGTGCTCGCCGTCGCGGATCCGCAGGAAGCCGGCGGCCTGCTCGAAGGTCTTCGCGCCCAGGCGCGGCACCTCCAGGAGCTCCCGCCGGGACGAGAGCCCGCCCCGGGCGTCCCGGAGCTCCACCAGGTTGGCGGCCCGGGTGGGCCCGATGCCGGCCACGTGGGAAAGGAGGGGCACGGACGCCGTGTTCACCTCGACGCCGACCCGGTTCACGCACCGCTCCACCACGTGGTCGAGGCGCTCGGCCAGCCGGGCCTGGTCCACGTCGTGCTGGTACTGGCCCACCCCGATGGAGCGGGGGTCGATCTTGACCAGCTCGGCCAGGGGGTCCTGGAGCCGCCGGGCGATGGAGACGGCGCCCCGGAGCGAGACGTCCAGGTCGGGGAGCTCCCGGGCGGCGAGCTCGGAGGCGGAGTAGACGGAAGCCCCCGCCTCGTTGACCAGAACGACGGGAGGCGGATCCGACGTCTGCGAGCCCTTCCGTGAACCGCTCACCGGCGGAGCTCCTCGGGAATCACCGGCCACCCCATCCTTCGCGCTGCTCGACCCGTCGCCTTCCGCTTCGTCCCCCTCCCCACCCTCCAGCGCCTCCCGCACCGCGGCGTCCGTCTCCCGGGAGGCGGTGCCGTTGCCCACGGCGACGAGCTCGGGCCGGTGCTCCCGGACCAGCTTCCGCAGCCCCTCCCGAAAGCGCTCCTCCTGGTGGAGGTAGAGGACGTCGGTGGCGAGGACGGCGCCGGTGGCCGAGACGACCGCCACCTTCACCCCCGTCCGGAAGCCCGGATCGAGGCCCAGGACCCGCCGCTGACCGGCCGGGGGCTGGAGGAGGAGGTTCTCCAGGTTCACCCCGAAGATCCGGATCGCCTCCTCGTCGGCCCCCTCGACGAGCTCGCTCTTGATGCTCGACTCCAGGGAGGGATGGAGGAGGCGGCTCCAGGCGTCCTCGGCCACCCGCCGGAGCTGGGTCCGGGCCGGGCCCCGCCCCTCCACGTAGGACGTGACGCGGGCGGGGACTTCCTCCGGGGCCTCCACCCCCACGCCAGGATCCCCTCGCTCTCTCCCCGACGCAGGGCCAGGATCCGGTGATGGGCGATCTTCCGCACCGGCTCCGAGAACCCGAAGTAGTCCCGGAACTGGGGCGCCGCGGGGTCGTCCTTCCTGCCCCGCTTGATGCGGGAGGTGACGGTGCCCTTCTCCCGCATGAGACGCCGGGCCCAGCTCCGGAGCTCCACGTCCCGGGCCACTCGCTCGGCCAGGATGTCCCGGGCCCCCTCGAGGGCGGCGTCGGCGTCGGGCACCTCGACGTCCGGCACCTCGGAGTCGGCGCCCCGGGACGCGACCCACTCGGCGGCGGCCTTCGCGGCGCCCCGATCGTCCACCTCGCCGTCCCAGATCCGGTCGGCCAGGGGCTCGAGCCCCCGCTCCCGGGCCATGGTGGCCCGGGTGCGCCGTTGAGGCCGGAAGGGCAGGTAGAGGTCGTCCAGCTCCTGCTTGGTGTCGGCGCCCTCGATCTTCCTCCTCAGCTCCGGGGTGAGCTCCCCCTGCTCCTCGATGGAGGCGAGGATCGTGCTCCGCCGGTCGTCGAGCTCGGCCAGGTACCCGGCCCGCTCCCGGATCCCCCGGAGCTGGACCTCGTCGAGCCCGCCGGTGCGCTCCTTCCGGTACCGGGCGACGAAGGGGAGGGTGTTTCCCTCGTCGAAGAGGGCGAGGGCCGCAGCCACGCTCTCCCGGGGTAGTGAGAGCTCGCGGGCGACGGCGGAGGCGGTGGATCGGAGGGACATGGCGAAGGGAGGATCGAGAGACGGGGGAGGAAGGGCCGAGATACGGGGAGCGAGGGGCGGACTCGGGGTCGAGGGCCTTCAGGCGTCTTCCAGGCGTGCTCCGACCGTCCGGACGAACTCCTCGATGGGCTCCAGCCGGTCCAACGCCCGTACCACGTATTCGTAGTCCAGGGCGACGTACCTGTGAATCAACACGTTCCGAAGGCCCGGCAAGGGCCCGAGCTCCTCGACCATCTCCTCCTCGAAGCCCTTCAATCGGGACAGGTTCGCGACCGCCGTCGCGTAATCCTCGAAGGAGAGACCCTTCCGGGCAGACAGGTCCCCGGCGATGTCGATGACGAGCTGCGCGACGGTCAGGAGGGAGAAGAGCACGTCGTTGTGCAGCGAGAGGTCGGACTCGAGGTCCCGGGGGCTCGATACGCGCGGGCGGAGGTCGCGCAGGTGGTCGAGGTGTTTCCGAAGCTCGGCGAGACGCTCGACGAGATAGGTCATGGCGTCAGCGCTCGAGCGTCTGGCGCTTGATCTCCGTCGATCGGCGGAGGAAGGGCTCGAGGTCGGCCGCCCGTAGCTGGATGTCGCGGACGAATGCTCGATCCAGGTCGGGCATGGGCGTGAACAGCCTTCGCCCGTCCAGCACGATGGACCGCGCGAAGAGCGGTGGAAGGTCGTTGAGGACGACGAGGTCCACGTCGTTCCACACCAGGCCGTCGACCAGTCGGGAGCTCAAGCGCACGCGGAGGTCCGTGCGGTCCGTACGACTCGGACAGACCGACGGATCCAGGAGGACCGCCACGTCCACGTCGCTCTCCCGGTGGTGCCCTCCGCTGGCAGCGCTTCCGAAGAGGTAGACGGACGCGACCCCCGGCGGCGCCACCTCCCTGAACAGGTCGCGCAGCCGCCGAACGATCTCCTGCGAAGACGCCTTCTTCCCCGCGAGATGCACGACGGGCCGAAATCCGGCGGCTTCGATCAGGCGGTTCAGGGTCGAGACCGTGGGACTCGTCTCGCCGAGCTCGATCCGGGCCACCACGGATTGGGAGGTGTCGGCCCGGCGGGCCAGGTCCCGTTGCGAGAGACCGGCCCGATCCCGAGCCACTCGAAGCAGCTCGGCGGCGTCGATGCCGGCGGCGTCCAAGCTCTTCTGCCCGTGATCCGGGCCCTTCTGCGCGTGATCCGGCGGAAGGAGATCCATGTGAATTATGATAGCTTATGAGCTATCGCAGGACAACATCAGAAGATCAAGCGGGCGGCCCGCCAGCAGGGGCTGTCCCTCTCCGAATGGGGAGCCGAGCCTTCACACCCCCGACGGCCTGGTCCACACGAAGAGGAGCCCCGCGGCGGCGAGCCCCGCCGTGGAGACCCGGATCCCGAGCGACAGGCCCCCGGAGAGCACGGCGAAGCCGACCACGAGGACGATCATGGCCGTGGACAGGACCTTCGCCCGCAAGGGAATCACGCCGTGATCCTCCCACTCCTGGACCAGCGGTCCGAAGGTCCGGTGCTCCAGGAGCCGCCGATGGAGCCGCTCGGAGCTCCGGGCGAAGCACCAGGCGGCCACCAGGACGAAGGGGGTCGTGGGAATCACGGGAAGAACCACCCCGACGGCCCCCAGCCCCAGGGCGCCCCATCCGGCCGAGAGGAAGAGCCAGCGGCTGGTCGGCTGCGCCTTCATGGCCGCCCACCCGATCGGGCGAGGGGGGTGGCCGGGACGTGGACGAAGGCGTCGACGGAGGATCCGATCATGATCCTGTAACCTACACAGCCGTCGTCCGGAGATCAGTGGGGCATCTCCATGGAAGGCCCGTGGGGGTTCTCCCCACTTCCACGGAATTCTTGCCCCCCCAGGGGGGTCCCCGAAACCCTTGAGGACATCCTGGGCCCCTCGAGCCGTGGAGCCCAGCCCCCCTGCGCCGATCGTTCAATTCCAGGAGCTCGGCATGCATTTCCTCTACAGATCCGGCATCGAGCTGGCGGCTTCGATTCGCGACGGAACGGCCTCTTCCCGTGAGATCGTTCGAGAACATCTCGATCGAATCCACGAACGCAACGACGAGCTGAACGCGGTCGTCCGTATCAAGGAGGACGACGCGCTGCGGATCGCCGAGGAACGGGACCGCGAGGCCCGGCGGGGCGAGCTCCGGGGGCCCCTCCACGGCGTCCCGATAACGATCAAGGAGCAGTTCTGGCTGGAGGGGGAGCGATCGACGATGAACAGCAGCATGTTCTCGGACTGGACCGCGTCCGAGGACGCCGTCGTCGTCGAGCGCCTCAAGCGTTCCGGCGCGGTCATCCTGGGCCAGACGAACGTGCCGAAGGATCTGCTCGACTACCAGGTGTCGGGAGATCTGTACCCGGAGGGGAAGAATCCGTACGACCCCGGGCGCTCGCCCGGCGGAAGCAGCGGAGGCTCGGCGGCCGCCCTCGCGTCGGGGATGACACCGGTCGAGCTGGGCGGCGACTTCGGAGGCTCCATACGGAATCCCGCCAATTTCTGCGGTGTCTACGGTCTGAAGCCCACGGAGGACACGATCCCCAACCACGGGCTGATCCCGAAGCCCGAAGGCGCCTACGGACACGTATTCCACATGGCACAGGCCGGGCCGCTGGCACGCAACGTCCAGGACCTGGAGCTCGTCTGGAAGATCATCCGCGGACCGCATCGCAGTGACCGCGTGACCCCTCGGATCCAGTGGAAGGACGCGAGCGAGCGAACCCTCGACGACTATCGGGTAGCCTGGATCGACCGGTGGCCGAGCTACGAGCCGTCCCCGGAGACCCGAACGCGCATCCAGCAGCTCGCGGACGACCTGTCCGCCCACGGCTGCCGCACCGCCCCCGCCGACCTCCCGGCCGACCTTCACCGCCGAACCCTCGCCGTCTGGATGCGCCTGTTCGGGCTCATCGTGACCCAGGACATGCCGTGGCCCGTCAAGCTCCTGATGAAATTCGACTTCCGCCGGCGGATGCTGAAGGGCTCGAAGAGATTCCGGAAGGAGTACAGCCGGGGATTCAAGCGCTCGTTTCCGAACTATTCAGAAGCGATGGGGCTGCGGGCCGGAGTGGTCGCCGATTGGGAGCGGTTCTTCGACGACTTCGACCTGCTGATCTGCCCGATGGGCTTCGGGCCCGCCTATGAGCGCCGAACGATCGGCACGCCCTTCGAGGTCGACGATGAAGCACTTCCCTACGTCGATTACTGCTGGCCGTACCTCGCCTGTTTCAACGCCTCGGGCCACCCGTGCATGAACATCCCCCTCGGTCTCGATGCCGACGGCCTGCCGGTGGGCGTGCAAGCGGTCGGACCGTATTGGAGCGAGCCCGTGCTCCTCCGGTTCGCCGAGCTCGTGTCCACCTTCACCGCCGGGTTCGTGAAGCCGGAGTAGCGGTCTCGGGCTCACGTCCGTGGAATCGAGGGCCCGACCCCCCCTTGCGGCGCCGTGTAGTTTGAGTAATTTAAATTCATCGTCACTGACATTTAACTACACGTTCAATGAACTCAAACTTCACTCCCGAGCTCGACCCGGATCGCATCCGCAGGGCGCTCTCGGCCGTCGGCGAGCTCCTCGAGGCGGACGGCGAGCGGATTGCGGTCGTGGTGACGGGGGGCGCGACGCTGAACCTGTTGGGGATCCTCGAGCGGACCACGACCGACGTCGACGTCATCGCCCGAGCCGAGCCGGACGAGGAGGGCTCGTTCCGTTTGAGGGAGGCTGAGCCCTTCCCCCCGGTGCTCTCC
>JBKHJU010000128.1:0-6118 GCA_046537985.1 Longimicrobiales bacterium | reverse complement strand
GGTCCCGGGAGTCCTCCCGGCCGAGGTCGTGATCCTCGGGGGTGGAACCGTGGGGTACAACGCTGCTCGCATGGCGGCCGGGATGGGAGCTCACGTCACGGTCCTGGACATCTCCCTCGGTCGCCTGCGCCGGCTGTCGGAGATCCTTCCCGACAACGTGGACTTTCTTTTCTCGAATCGGTACAACGTGCGACGCCAGCTGGAGAACGCCGACCTTCTCATTGGGGCGGTGCTGGTGCCGGGCCGGAAGGCTCCGAGCCTGGTCACACGGGAGGATCTGAAGAGGATGCGGAGCGGCGCCGTGATCGTGGACGTCGCCGTGGATCAGGGAGGGTGTGTCGAGACCATGAAGCCCACGAGCCACGACGATCCCATCTTCACGGTGGACGGTGTCATCCATTACGGAGTGACCAACATGCCCGGCGCGGTGCCCCGCACCAGCACCTACGCCCTGACCAACGCCACCCTTCCGTACGCCCTGACCATCGCCGAGCGGGGCTGGCGGCCCGCATGTCTCGAGGACCAGAGCCTGGCGGCCGGGGTGAACGTGGTCGACGGCGCCGTGGTCCACGGGGGCGTGGCCGACGCCTTCGGTCTTCCCGCGGAGCCTCTCTCGGCTCATCTGTCGGGTCCCCTCCGGGCATGAGCGACTTGACGGTGCGCTTCCGGCGCCTGGACTCGAATCCCGACCTGGAGCTTCCCCACCGGGCGACCTCCCGCTCTGCGGGGTACGACGTCCGGTCGGCCGACGAGGACTTCGAGTTGGCCCCGGGCCAGGTTCGGGCGGTGGGCACGGGCCTGGTCATGGAGCTTCCCGAAGGGGTGGAGTGTCAGGTGCGGCCCCGCTCAGGGCTGGCGGCGCGACACGGTATCACCCTCCCCAACAGCCCGGGTACCATCGATCCGGACTACAGGGGCGAGCTCAAGGTCCTGATGCAGAATCTGGGAGAGGAGGCGGTCGAGGTCCGCCGGGGGGAGCGGATCGCCCAGCTCGTCTTCGCCCGATACGAGGCCCCGACCGTCGAAGAGACCACCGAGGTCACGGAGACCGCCCGGGGAGAGGGCGGCTTCGGAAGCACCGGTCGGGCATGAGCCTTGCAATGGAGCGGTGAGGACCTGGACGGCAGGTCGCAGGCGTCTCGGAGAGATCAGCCCCGAACACCGCGGATCATTGCTGGTTGCCCCGGGCGCCATTCATGGCGTAGCTTCGGTGGTTCCGGGGAACAAGAGTTTCCCGATCGGGACGGACGTGTTCCCGCATCGCCCCGGAACCCGTGTCGACAGAGCATAAACGTCCGCCGTTCGGGCCCCGACCACGAAACCATTGTCCGTCTTCTCCACCTGGCTCAACTCGGGTCGACTGATTCCTGTGAACGACATCGCCGTCGATCTCGGAACGGCGAACACCCTCGTCTACGTGAAAGGCGAAGGTATCGTCCTCAACGAGCCGTCCGTCGTGGCGGTGGAGAAGGGGACGCGCAACATCATGGGCATCGGCCTCGAAGCCAAGCGCATGCTCGGCCGGACCCCCGAAGGGATCGAGGCGGTACGCCCCCTCAAGGACGGGGTCATCGCCGACGTGGACGTGACGGAGATGATGCTTCGCCACTTCCTCAAGCAGGTCACGGCGAAGCGGATCTTCCGGATCAAGCCCCGGGTGGTGGTGGGGGTTCCCTCGGGGATCACCGAGCTGGAGCGGCGGGCGGTGCGCGATTCGGCCATCGCGGCGGGCGCGAAGGCGACCTACATGGTGGCCGAGCCCATGGCGGCGGCCATCGGGGTGGGCCTGCCGGTGGAGACGCCGACGGGGAACATGGTGATCGACATCGGGGGCGGCACCACCGAGATCGCCGTCATCGCCCTGTCCGGAATCGTCTCCAACACCTCCATCCGGGTCGGAGGCGACGAGCTGGATTCGTCGATCGTCACCTTCCTCCGGAAGAACTACAACCTGCTCATCGGAGAGCCGACGGCCGAGGCCATCAAGATCCAGATCGGGTCCGCCTTCGACTTCGGAGAGGAGCGGGAGATGGAGGTGAAGGGGCGGGACCTCGTGAGCGGGATCCCGAAGGTGGTCACGGTCCACTCCCAGGAGATTCGGGAGTGCATCCAGGAGCCCATCCAGGCCATCGTCGAGGCGGTGCGGCGGGCCCTGGAGATCACGCCGCCGGAGCTGTCGTCGGACATCGTGGACCGGGGGATCGTCATGACCGGTGGGGGGGCCTTGATCCGGGGGTTGGACCGCCTTCTCCAGCACGAGACGAACCTGCCGATCCATGTGGACGAGGAGCCCCTGACCTGCGTCGTTCGGGGTGCCGGGCGCATCCTGGACGACCTTCCGAAGTACAAGAGCGTGCTCGCCACGTGAGCGTACTCCTCACCTGAAGGAGAGGATGGCCACGTTCCATCCCGATCCCGGAACGAACAGGATCCGCCGGCAGGGGGTCGGCGCACTCTTCTTCTTCGGGCTGGCTCTCGTGATGTACTTCCTTTCGCCTCCCCAGCAGCAGGAAGTGGCGGCGCTCCTTCGCGCCAGCGTCCTCCGGCCCTTCATCGCCACCCAGGAGATCGTGAGCCGGACCGGGATTCAGACCCGGGAGGCCGCCGAGCTCCAGCGCGAGATGGACTCCCTGGTGTCGGTAATGGCCAACCAGACGACCCTGGCCGAGGAGAATCGGCGGCTCCGGGCACTCCTGCGGCTCGACCGGAGGATCGGGGTCGACTACCGGGCGGCGAGCTTGCTTCGACCAGGGACGGAGGGGTCGGAGAGCATGTTCCTGCTGCAGGTCGAGGGGGAGGCGGAGGTCCCGTCGGGGGCCCCCGTCATCGTGCCCGAAGGGCTCGTGGGAGTCGTCCGGGACGTGGGACCGGGGGGTGCCATCGGGATGGACTGGACCCATCCCGACTTCCGTGCCAGCGCCATGACCGCAGACGGCACGACCTACGGGATCGTGGAGCCGGCGCGGGATCTCCAGAACGGAGCGTCGCTGATCCTGACGGGGACGCCCTTCACGACGCGCGTCGAGCCCGGGACCTGGATCGTCACCAGCGGGCGCGGGGGAGTCTACCCACGAGGGATTCCCGTCGGAACGGTGGCGGGGCTGACGGAGAGCGAGGGCGGATGGCGTAAGTCCTACGGTGTGGAGCCGGCCGTGGAGCTCGGCGCGGTGACGCACGCCCTGGTGGGGGTGGGGAAGACCGTCGTGGGGCCGCGCCTTCCGAGCCCGGACACGCTGGGGCCTGCCGACACGACGGATCTTCGCCCCATCATGCTGGAGGGGCGCTTCCCCGCGGGTGAGGGAGCGTCGGGTGACTCGGTGGCCGGGGGGCGACCTCCGGGGAATCCGTGAGGGGCGGCAAGGGATTCTGGCTGCTCCTCGGAGGCCTGGTCGTACTCCACTTCCTCCTGCATCTGGGATTCGGGATCGGACGGGCCGCACCGGACCTCCTCACGCTGGCCCTCCTTCTGGGGGCCCGGAGCGGGGGGATGGCCCTGGGAGCCGGATTGGGGTTCGGCCTCGGACTGATGCAGGACGCTTTCTCGGTTCTGGCCTTCGGCTCGAACGCACTGGCCATGACCGTGGTGGGAGCTCTGGGGTCGTTCACCCGGGAGCTGTTCGTCGGCGAATCGATCCTCTTCGTGTTCGTGTACCTGTTCGCGGGAAAGTGGATGCGGGATCTCCTCCAATGGATCGCCGTGGGTGAGGGGCTCCGGGAGCCCTTCTTCCAGGAGATGGTGGTGGCGTCGGGCGTTTCAGCCCTCTACCTGGCCGCGGTGGGCATCGTCCTCGTCGCCGGGCTCAGCGGGGGCCTGAGGGAGGCTCGGGCGTGAAGCAGATCCATCCCGTCACCCGTCGTCTTCGGGCCCGGGGGGCCATGGCCGTGATCGCCGTGGTCATCGGCGTCCTCGTCGTGGCGTTCTTCCGGCTTCAGGTCCTCCGGTCCACCACCTGGGAGCTTCGTTCCGAGTCGAATCGACTTCGTCCTCTACCCCTGCCTGCCCCCCGGGGAACCATCCTCGATCGGAACGGGCGGGTTCTGGCGGACAACGTCCAGGCGTACTCCATCTCCCTCCTACCGGCGCCCACCGATTCCATGCGGAGCACGCTGGATCGCCTGGTTCCCCTGCTGGGCGTGGGACCCGAAGAGGCGGAGACGCTGCGGGAGCGTGTCTCCACGGTTCCCCGGGAGCCGGTGGTCGTCGTCGGAGACGCAACCTTCGACCAGGTGTCGGCGGTGGAGGAGCGCCGCCCGGAGTTTCCGCGAGTCCTCATCGAGACCCGACCCAAGCGGCGATACCTGCTGGACGACGTCACTTCCCATGTGCTCGGATACGTCGGAGAGGTCACCGTCCCGGACCTGTTGAGCGAGCGCTTTGCCGATTACGAACAGGGCATGGTGGTGGGGAAGGAGGGGATCGAGCGCCAGTACGAGGAGCGACTCCAGGGCACCCGGGGCATCCGTTACGTGGAGGTGGACGCCCGGGGCCGGATCGTGGGCTCCTTCCGGGGCGTCTCGCAGACCCCGGCCCGGAAGGGGGAAGACATCACCCTGAATCTGGACGCCGAGCTGCAGCAGTGGATCCACGAGATCTTTCCCGACACCCTCTCGGGCGCCGTGGTGGCGCTCGACGTGCGGGACGGGGGCGTGCTGGCCCTTTACTCCGCCCCGGGCTATGACCCGAACGCCTTCGTCGGAGGCATCGATCCGGAGGTGTGGCAAGGGGTGAACCGGGATCCGGCTCAGCCACTGTTCAACCGAACGGTCATGGGCCTGTATCCCCCGGCCTCCACCTGGAAGCTGGTCACAGCCGCCATCGCTCTCGAGCTGGGCGTGGTGGCCCCCGACGAGGTCATGGAGCAGCCGTGCACCGGTGGGATCCAGTTCGGCAATCGTTATTTCCGGTGCTGGGAGCCCGACGGTCACGGCGACGTCGACCTCGTGGGAGCGATCCGGGACTCCTGTGACGTCTACTTCTATCAGCTCGGGATCCGCATCGGCTTGAGCCGCCTCCTGGAAGAGGGCACGCGGTTGGGTTTCAGCCAGCGGTGCGAGATCGATCTCCCACAGGAGTCCCGGGGGATCTTTCCGGAAGGCCGGGAATTCTGGTTGACCCGATTCGGAAACATGCCGACGGATGCCGAGACCCTGAATATGGCCATCGGTCAGGGTCCGAACTCCCAGACCCCCCTGAAGATGGCCCAGTTCTATCTGGCCCTGGCCGGGGACGGATCGGCTCCGAATCCGACCATCGCCGACGTGGCGCCCATCGGACAGGCGTGGAGCCTCGACCTGTCTTCCGAGAGCCTCCGGTCGCTGAGGGCGGGGCTCCGGGCCGTCACCGCCCCGGGGGGCACCGCCTACCTCTCCTCCCTGGAGCACTGGGACCTTCTGGGCAAGACGGGGACCGGCCAGAATTCCCAGGACCCCGAGCGGGATCACGCCTGGTTCGCCGGCATGGCCGGCCCCCTCGGAGGCGCGCCCGAGATCGTGGTGGTGGCCCTGGTGGAGTTCGGGCTCAGCGGCTCCCAGATGGCGGCGCCCATCGTCGCCAAGACGGCCGATTTCTGGTTGCGGAAGAAGTACGGGATGCCCATCGACACGATTCAGACTCTGGGGGAGCACCTTCGGGCCGGGGTCCCGGCGCCCTGGTTCGGCGAAGTGCGCCTGGGCCCGGGCGAGGAAGGTGCGGAGTCGAGGCCGGATTCGACGGTTCCGGCCATCCAGCCCTCCCCCGGATTTCGGCCGGAGGAAAGCGATATACCGGAGCCCTCGGGCGGAGGTGAGCCGTGAGAGCCCTCCTCCGACGCTGGACCGTGGATCCTGGCCTCACCGTGGGGGTTCTCCTCCTCTCGGTCTTCGGCATCGCCATGATCTACTCGGCCGGGGTGTTGAACGTGCCCAGCCCGGTGACCGAGGGGGCCTGGATCCGCCAGCTGGTCTGGTTGGGACTCGGCCTCATGGCCTTCACCGTCGTCTCCCGGGTGCCCCTCCGCTGGATCGAGTGGGCGGCGTTCTCGGCTTACGTCTTCACCGTGGTCCTCCTGGGTGCCACGCTCGTGGTGGGGACGGGGCGGGGAAGCGCCCAGGGCGTCCGGAGCTGGATCGAGATCGGGGG
>JBKHJU010000127.1:0-6138 GCA_046537985.1 Longimicrobiales bacterium | reverse complement strand
GAGAGGCCGATTCCCCCGACCCCACGCCGGGCCGGCGACGACCCGCCGCTGTCCGCGGGGCCCATCCGTGGGGGACTCGGCGCTGAGTCCTACAATATGTGGGGCGTGCCTTCGGTCATCCACAACATGTTGTGGCGACAACGCCCCCCTATACGCCTTCCCGTACCACCTCAAATGCAAAAAGGTCCGCCCCCGATGCCCCGGGGACGGACCTTCTCGTACCGTCGTGGAGAAGCTACTCCGCCGGATACACCGAGATTGCCTTGCGACCCCGGACCCGCTCGAAAGTGACGACCCCGTCCACCTTGGAGAACAGGGTATCGTCCCGCCCCCGGCCGACGTTTCGCCCCGGATGGAACTTCGTCCCCCGCTGACGGACGAGGATCCCGCCGGCCTTCACGTTCTGGCCGCCGTAGCGCTTGACGCCGAGGTACTGGGGATTGCTGTCACGACCGTTTCGGGTCGAGCCAACGCCTTTCTTGTGTGCCATGAGGGTCTCTCCTCAGGTGGAGATCTCGTCGATCCGGATCTCGGTGTACTTCTGGCGGTGTCCCTGCTTCCGACGATACTTCTTCCGCCGCTTCTTCTTGTAGACGATGATCTTGTCCGTCCTGCCGTGCTCCACGACCTCGGCGGTCACCTTGGCGCCGCTGAGGGTGGGCTCGCCGATGGATACCTCGTTTCCGTCGGAGGCGAGGAGCACCTCGTCGAAGGTCACGCTCTCACCCGGCTCCACGTCCAGGGACGGGACGCGCAGATGGCTGCCGGGCTCGGCGCGAAACTGCTTTCCGCCGGTCTTGAACACTGCGTACATGAAGGGGCTCTCTCGTCTGTCTCAGTGCCGTTCTAGCCTGAAAAGATCATAGCGTTCCGGTCGGCGGTCAACCGCCGAAATCACCGTCGCGCGTAGCGGTCCGTGACGTCGGTCTTGGCCGGCCCCGAGAGCAGTCGGAACTCGTCTTCCCGGAGGAGGGGGTCGTCGGTCAGGTCCAGGTCCAGGCCCGAGGTGCTCGAGATCCTTCCCAGGAAGTCGGTCTCCGACTCCAGCATCTCCAGGGCCACCTCGGGATGGACCCGGATCTCGATGGTCTTCTCTCCATCGGCGATCCCGGCACGGCGGAGGCTCCGCTCCACCCTGCGCACCACCGTGCGGGGCGTGTAGACGCGGCCCAGGCCGTTGCAGTGCTCACACGGTCGGGTGAGGGCCTGGTGGAGCGAGGGCCGCACCCGCTGCCGGGTCATCTGGAGGAGGCCCAGCTCCGAGACCTCGAAGGCCTTGGTGCGGGCTCGGTCCCGGCCCAGATGGCTCTTCAGCTCGTGCAGCACCCGATCCCTGTTGTCCTGGGACTCCATGTCGATGAAGTCGGCCACGATGATCCCCCCCACGTCGCGGAGCCGGAGCTGCCTCGCGATCTCCCGGGCCGCCTCCAGGTTCGTGCGCACGATCACCTTCTCCGGGTCCTTCTTCCCCTTCCCCGTGTAGCGACCCGTGTTCACGTCGATGGAGACGAGGGCCTCGGTGGGCTCGATGACGATGTGCCCGCCCGAGGGAAGGTCGACGCTGCGCTGGAAGGCCTGCTGGATCTCCTCCTCGATGCCGAACTCGTCGAAGAGGGGGACGACGCCTTCGTAGTACTGGACCCGATCCACCAGGTCCGGATCCACGGCCGAAAGGTAGTCCCGGATCTCCTGGTAGATCTCCTTCGAATTCACGGTCAGGGAGTCGAACTTGTCGCTGAAGAGGTCGCGGATGACCCCGCTGATGAGCTTCGCTTCCCGGTGGAGGGCGACCGGGGCCTCGGCGGTCCGGGAGCGCTCCTCGATCTCCTTCCAGGTGTCGCGGAGGCGGTGGAAGTCCCGCTCGAAGGCCTTCCGGTCCAGCTCCTCGCCCACCGTCCGGACGATGAGCCCACCCCCGTTCTCGGACAGGAGCTCGGAGGCCAGCTCCTTGAGGCGCCGACGCTCGTCCCGGTCTTCGATCTTGCGGCTCACCCCCACGTGGGAGGATCCCGGGATGTAGACGAGGAAGCGGCCCGGAAGGGAGACCTGGGCCGTGATCCTGGGACCCTTCGTGCCGATGGGCTCCTTGGTCACCTGGACCAGGATCTCCTGGCCTCTCTTCAGCAGGTCCTTGATGTCGGGACGGGAGCCCCCGTTTCCGTTGTCGTCATCCTCCTGGACGTCGGAGACGTGGAGGAAGCCCGCCTTCTCCGTCCCGATGTCGACGAAGGCCGCCTGGATCCCCGGAAGGACCGCCTCGACCTTGCCGAGATAAATATCCCCCACGATCCGCCCCTGGTCGGGGCGGTCGAACATCAGTTCCACGAGCTGTCCGTCTTCCACCAGCGCCACCCACGTCTCCTCGGGGGAGGCGCTCATCAAGATCTCTCGTCTCACCGTATGGTACTCCGTTCTCACGTTCCGGTCGGTCCCGCACGCACGAACCCGCGTCGAACGGTCCCGGTCCCGCCCCGTGGCAAGGCGCCACGTGGGAGCGGAGGCCGATCACCGTCGTCCGCGGATTCCTGCGAGCGAGGCAAGGCTTCATGGCACCCGAAAGCTACCGTAGGCCCGGGGTCGGAAAAAGGCTCGGCGTACACCGGTCACACCGATCGCAGCGCTCCGGCGCGTCCGTCTCTCCGAAATATTCCAGGAGACGCTTTCTCCGACAGCTCCGGCTGGTGGCGAACTCCTCCACGGATCGGATTCGAGCGAGCCCCCGCTTCCGGAGCTCGTCGCCGTGGCTCGTGTCCAGGGGTCGGGCGTGGAGGCCGAGGAGGGCCGTGTCGTGGATCCCGTCCGCGGCACCCGACCCGTCCGTCCCGGTGCCCGACTCGACAGTCCCGGTGCCCGACTCGACAGTCCCCGGGTCTGCCGCCTCGCCGGGCTCGGGACACCGATAGAGACGAACCGCACCGGCCCGCTCGAGGGCCCGGAGCGCAGCCACTCCCTCCCGAAGACCCGCCTCCCGGCCCGCCGCGTCCGCCACGTCCGCCACGTCCGCCACGTCCTCCAACAGAACCTCGCCCTTGCTGCCCGGCCCCACGAGCCGTCGCAGGAGCCGATGCACCCGCCGGAGGACACGGGGGGGTGGATGGGTCGTGGACAGGAAGCGGCGGTGGATCCGAAAATCCCGCTTGTGGAAGAGGGCGACGCAGCGGGCCGGCTCGCCGTCCCGTCCCCCTCGGCCGGCCTCCTGGTAGTATGCCTCCAGCGAGCCCGGAAGCTGGTAGTGGAGAACCATGCGGACGTCCGGCTTGTCGATCCCCATGCCGAAGGCATTCGTGGCCACGATGACGGGCCGGGGATCGGCCAGAAATGCGTCCTGGATCCGGCTCCGGATGTCCGAGGGAAGCCCGGCGTGATACGCCCGGACGTCGTGGCCGAAGCGAGAGAGGTCTCTTCGGACGGCCTCAACCGAGCGCCGAGTCGACGCATAGATGATGGCCGCACCGTCCTCCCGGGACCGGAGGAAGGCGTGGAGAGTCCGGATCCGGCCCACGTGTCTCCCCGCCGGCACCACCTGCCAGCCCAGGTTCGGGCGGTCGAAGCTCAGGACGACCCGCACCGGATTCGTCAGCCCCAGAGACGCGGTGATCTCCGCCCGGACCCGGGGTGTGGCCGTCGCCGTGAGGGCCATGACCGGCACCTCCAGCTCGGCCCGAACGCGGCCCAACGTCGCATATTCCGGCCGAAAATCGTGGCCCCACTCGGAGATGCAGTGGGCTTCGTCCACCGCGAGGAGGGAAACGGGAACCGCCGACAGCAGCTCCCGGAAGGACGAGATGAAGAAGCGCTCGGGAGCCAGGAAGAGGAGGTCCAGCCGGCCCTCCACCGCCGCCCTGCGAACCTCCTCGGATTCCGCCCGGCCCTGGGCCGAGTTCAGGAGGGCCGCCCGGCATCCCACCTCCCGGGCCCGGGCCACCTGCTCCTCCATGAGGGAGATCAGGGGACTGACCACCAGGATCGTCCCCGGAAGCAGGAGGGCGGGCACCTGGAAGCAGAGGGTCTTCCCACCCCCCGTCGGCAGCACCCCCAGGGCGTCCCTCCCCTCCAGCACGGCCCGGACGAGCTCTTCCTGACCCGGCCGAAACCCCGGGAACCCGAAGCGGCTGCGGAGAAATTCCGTCAGATTTCGACGATCGTCCAGCCCCGCTCGATCATCAAGCCCCCTTCGATCGTCAAGCCCCGCTCGATCGACGGCCGGGAAATCGGCGCCGTGCTCGGTCAGCACCCTTTCTGGCGAGACTCTGTCTGTCATGACCTCCTCGTCCAGGATCTCATCGTCCAGCAGCTCACCGCTCCGGAACTCATCGTCCAGGGGCTGCCCAGCGGACACCCGGAGACCCACGTTGGCCGGGGGAGGCGAGCGCCACCATGTGAAAGCGGGCCAACCGGCCACCGATCCCACCATCCTCCGGCCTACCACCCCCTCCTACCTCCTACCATCCTCCGGTCTACCAGCCCTCCGGCCACCAGGACTCCCTCTTCGACCAGCCTTCGGTGCACCAACCCTCCGTTCCACCAGCCCGACCACTCCTGTCGAACCCCGCACCCATCATGACCCAGAACCCGTCCTGAACCGAGGTGGAAGAACTCGTTTTGAAAGTCGTTCGATCTTCGAACGATCTCTTCGTCCTCGACCGACGAAGGGTAAATCCTACAAGTGATTGCATCTCATAGACCTGCACTCGAGATCGGCGTCACCGGAAAACCTTGCCGATCGTTCGAAGATCGAACGACTTTCGAATCCGGTGCGACGGTGAAACGACATGCGTCCACGGCCGTCGGCACATGCCGCGGCTGGAATGGATCGGATCGGTCGAGGAGGATGCTCGGAAGGGGATGCTCGGAAGGGCACGCCCGGAAGAGCGTGCTCGGAAGGGGACGCCCGGAAGAGGGCGCCCCAGGTTGGCGGGAAGGAGGTGTGAGGAGGTGTTGGGAGATCCTCGATCAGGCCGTTCGGATCAAGAAGTTCGATTCATGAAGCGCGCTCCGAATCCCAGAAAGAGCACGCCGATGGCCACCCAGATGAGCCAGCGGGCCTGGAAGTAGATACCGGCCGCGGCGAGGGCGGCACCGGCGACGAACGCGCCGACCTTGAAATTGAGCCACGGGTCTTCGTCTCGGGGCGAGCGATCGATGAACACGGCGGAGTCAGCCCTCGCTATCCTGTTTCTGCTCGGCTCCACGCCGCTGCGCCCGCGCCGTCCCGCCCCGCTCGCCGTCGCGGTCCTTCACCGCGCCGCCCCGCTTCTCCCGATACCATTCCCGGACGTACTCGACGGCCTCCCGGGTGTCGGTTCCCGGTCCGAACAGGCGACCGATGCCCATCTCGCGGAGCTCGGCCATGTCTTCGTCGGGAATGATGCCCCCGCCGGTGATGAGCACGTCGCCGGCCCCTTCTTCGTCCAACGCCTCTTTGACCCGCGGAAACAGAGTCCTGTGGGCCCCCGACAGGATCGAGAGAGCCACGACGTCCACGTCTTCGTCGACCGCTGTTCGAGCGATCATCTCCGGAGTCTGATGAAGACCCGTGTATATGACCTCGAAGCCGGCGTCCCGGAAGGCGCTGGCAATCACCTTCGCCCCCCGATCGTGACCGTCGAGCCCCGCCTTCGCCACCAGGACCCGGATCCGCTCGTCGTTACCCGTCACGGCTTTCTCCAATCGATCCCTCCTCTCCGATCAGACTCTCCTCTCGGATCAGTCACTCCTCCTCCGATCCTTCACTCCTCCTCCGATCCTTCGCTCTTCCTCCGATCGATCGCTCCGCTTCCAATCCTCCGCGCCCTGGGTCGATCCCCTGCGCTCAAGGTACTCGGGCAGCTCCCGGACCGAGGAAATGCGGTCGACCTCCTCGTCCATCCGTCCGAAGGGATCCACCAGCAGCGCCCGGAGCCCGGCCCGCCGAGCGCCGACCACGTCCACCGGAAAGAGGTCGCCGACGTACAGGCACTCCTCGGGCTCGAGGTCCAAGTTGTCGACGGCGAGGCGGAAGATGGCGGGATCGGGCTTCTCGACCCCGACGGTGCCGGAATCCAGGACGAACTCGAAGTGGTGGCGCAGGCCGACGGACTCCATGAGGGCCATGACCGGCACCTCCAGCTCGGCCCGAACGCGGCCCAACGTCGCATA
>JBKHJU010000126.1:0-6140 GCA_046537985.1 Longimicrobiales bacterium | reverse complement strand
GGTCACCACCGTGCGGGTCGCCTCCTCCTTCATGACGTACCCCGATGCCCCGGCCCGGAGGGACCGCTCGGCGTAGAGGGATTCGTCGTACATGGAGAGGACCAGGCTGCGCACGGCTCCGTCCTCTGCGGCGATCCTCTTGATGAGCTCGAGCCCGTCGGCGCCTTCCAGGGCCAGGTCCACCACGACCAGGTCCGGATCCTCGCGCTCGAGGGCGTCCAGCGCCTCACCGAAGGACCCGGCTTCGGCGCACACCTCCAGGTCGTCCTCCTCGTCGATGAGGCGGGCCAGGCCGTGCCGGACGATGGCGTGGTCGTCGACGATGAGGATGCGGGCGGGGTCGGAGGTCGAATAGGCTCGCGCCGACGAGGACGGATCGGTCGGTTCGGGGGTCATGGATGCTCCCTTCTGGTCATCGAGTGTCCGGTCGCCGGGTCCGGTGACGGGGTCTCCGGTCGGCAGGTCTCCCCTCACAGGATCTCCGTCCCGAGGGTGCTCGGGGTGCTCGGAAGCGTGCAGGTCACGGTGGTGCCCCATCCGGGGCGGCTCTCGATCTCGAGACCTCCGCCCATGGCGTCGGCCCGGTGGCGCATGACCTCGAGGCCCATCCCCGTCCCACGGGTGTCCGCCTCCGGGCCCTCGAATCCGATACCGTCGTCCCGCACCCGGAGGACGCGGCCGCCCTCCTCGCCGAAGACCCGGATGGACACGGACGACGCATTTCCATGCCGGAAGGCGTTCAACAGGGCTTCCTGGGCGATACGGTAGAGATGGGCGGTCTCCTCGACGGTGAACCGCAGCGTCGGGTCGACGTCCACGTCCACATTCACGCCGAGGTTGCGCCGCCGCTCGCGGCCCAACTCCTCGAGGACCTCCTTCAATCCCCGTCCTTCCAGCTCTTCGGGAAGAAGTCCCCGGGCCACGTGGCGGATCGACTGGATGGCTCGATTGATCCCCTCTTCGAGCTCCTCGGCGACTTCGACCAGGGCGCCGTCCTGGCGGTCCAGGCGGCGTCGGAGCTCATTTGCCTGGAGGGCCAGCCCCGTGAGCTCCTGGCCGAGCTCGTCGTGGAGGTCGTGGCCCAGGCGTCGCCGCTCCTGCCGGGCGATCTCCCGGAGTCGCAGCTCGAGACGCTTCTGTTCCGTCTGATCCCGGATCACGCTCACCACCGCCGATTCCAGGCCCAGCTCGGAGTCGAGGGGGGCGACGGTGTGGTAGGTGGGGAAGACGGTGCCGTCCTTCCGGCGCATGACGAACTCCCCCCTGTAGGTCCTTCCCGACTCCACCACCCCCCCGGTCTCCTCGCCGAAGCGTCGGTGATGCTCCTCGTCGACGTGGAGCACGGCCGTGTCGGTCTCGATCATCTCGTCGCGGGAATAGCCGAACATCCGCTCGGCGGCCTCGTTGCAGTGGACGACCTTCCTCTTCGGGACCTCGACGATGAAGACGGCTTCGTCCAGGCTCGACAGGGTCTTCTCGAAGAGGCGGGTGGTCTGCTCGAGCTGGCGCCGGCGGACCACCTCTTCCGTGACGTCCCGGATGATGCCCTTCATGCCCACCAGCTCGCCCTTCTCGTCCCGCCACGAGACGGCGGTGAGGATGATTTCCGCGATGCTGCCGTCGTGCCGGTGCATTCGGACCGGGAAGTCCTGGACGGGACCGTCCTTCAAGGCCCGGACGAGCTCCTCCCGGCGGGACGGGTCCACGTAGAGCTCCCGGGTGTCGATGCTTTCCAGCCCTCCGGGGCTCGGAGCGCCGGCGGCCGGAATTTCCCCCTCGCTGCGCAGCATCTCCATGCCGGCAGGATTGATGTCCACGATCGTTCCGTCCAGGGCCGAGATGAAGATTCCGTCCCGGGACAGACGAAAGAGGTCCCGGTAGAGCACCTCGAAACGGCGGCGCTCCGCCTCGGCCCGGACGCGGTCCGTAATGTCCCGGGCCACGACCAGGACCGTCTCGGGTCGCGCCGGATAGGAGTCGGCGTCCCGGTTCGGAGCCTCCTCCGCGAGATCCGCCCCGAGCGCTGCGCCCTCCTCCGGAACGATCCGGGTCTCGAACCATCGTGCTCCCCCGGGCGTCTCGAAGGATGCCTCCACCGACTGGGGCTCCCCGGTCTCGAAGGCCCGGTCGATGGCGTCGAGCCACGGCCGGGCCGCTTCGGGATTCCGGACGACCTCCTCGTGGGACTTCCCGAGGCGCTCCCCGGGGGCGTCACCCGTGAACCGCTCGACGGCGGGGTTCACGTACAGGTACCGATGGTCCCGGTCCAGCCGAGCCACGAGGTCGGGGGAGTTTTCCACCAGGGTCTCGAACTCCCGCTCCCGGCTCCGGAGGCGGCCGCGAACCGCACGCTGCTCTTCCAGCTGCCGGATCATCCACTCCACCCGGCTCAGGCCCTCCTCACCGAGGAGGATCTCCGGTGGCCGGTAGTACGGGTTGGGGAAGACCTCGTCACCCAGGATGGCCAGGGGGTGAGCCGCCAGGATCTCGGCCAGGGCCAGGTCGTCGAGCCGGCTTCGGTCGTACTGGCAGACCACGATCAGGGACCGGTCACGCGTCGCCGTCTGGGCATGGGCCTCCATGGCTCTCACGTCCTCGGGCCGGCACTCGGCCAGGAGCCAGCTCGTCTCGCTGATCCACCAGAGGGCCTCGAATCCGTCCTCCAGCGCCCTCCGCAGATCCTCCTGGAGGACGGTCACGGCTCCCTCCGGGTCGAAGTCGCCGTTGCCCAGGAAGGCGTCCCGGCTCGAAGCGATCTCAAGGCGCCCCCGGTCCTTCTCGTCGTCCACGGGGATCCCCTGGACCGCCAGCGCCTCCTCGATGTCTTCCCGGTGCTCGGGGTCCGTCAGATAGCGGCAGCGGTGCCCCCGTGAGAGGGCCTCGCGGACGAGGGGGACCAGGGCGGCGAGCTGCTGCTCCCGGTCGGAGTAGAGGAGAGACAGGTGGTCCCCCGGCTCCAGCTCCCGGATCTCGCGCTTGAAGGGCCTCGGCATGGTGGGCTCCCGGTACGATTCTTCCTGCAAGGGATACCCGGGACCGTCGGAAGGGTCACGCGGGCGTCGTGCGTGAAGGGTCACGCGCGCTCCGTTCATCCGTCCGGTGGTCCGGGCGCGGCTGCCCGGACCCTGTCGAATGTGGACGTGGGGCCGTCCTCGACCCGGCTCGGGGGTCCCCTCTGTTGCCCCGATCAGGGGACGATCGCCAACTTCAGTGAGCCTCCCCCCGGCTGCGGATCCGAAGAACGGACCTGGGAACGCCACCTCTCGTCTCGTCTGCTCCGGATCGGAGCAAGGACGGAGCACCATGACCGACTATCTCCGCTCCCTCGCGTCGTCCGAGGGATTCATGCCCCACGGGATGTGCTACCTGTGGGATCCGCCCCTTCTCTGGCTTCACCTGGTGTCGGACGCCCTCACGGGGCTGGCCTACTTCGCCATTCCCCCGGCCCTGTTCGCTCTGGTCTGGAAAGCGCAACGGGAATTCTCGGACGATTCGCCGTACTCCCCCGGCGGGGGACTCCCCTATGCGTGGATGTTCGTGGCCTTCGGCGTCTTCATCATCGCCTGCGGCACGACGCACCTCCTGGGCGTCTGGACCATCTGGAGCCCCCGTTACTGGCTCGCCGGCGGCGCCAAGGCGGTGACGGCGGCGGCGTCCATCGCCACCGCCATCGCCCTGCCTCCCCTCGTCCCCCGGGCCATACGGCTCCTTCGCGACGCACGGGAGTCGGACGCCCGGCGGGAGCAGCTCGAGGCGGCGAACCGGGAGCTCGAGGCCCTCTCGGAGCGCCTTCGGGAGGCCGACCGCCTGAAGTCGGAGATGGTGGCCAACGTGAGCCACGAGCTCCGCACCCCCCTCTCCCTGATCCTGGGGCCGGCCGAAGCCCTCCTGGGGCGGGAGGAGCTCCCCGACGACGTTCGGCAGGGGCTGGAGACGATGCGGCGAAACGCTCGCTCCCTCCTTGGGCAGGTGGACGACCTGCTGGATGCGGCTCGGCTCGATCTGGACCAGGCGAACCCGACATTCGACGACCTGGATCTGTCGGACTGGGCGGCGCGTCTGGTCGAACAGTTCCAGTCCCTGGCGAGGACCCGGAAGATCGATTTGCGGCTCGAGACCCCGGAGAGCCTCCTGGTTCGGGTCGATCCGGAGATGACGGAGCGGATCCTCCTGAACCTCCTCTCCAACGCCTTCAAGTTCACTCCCGACGGTGGGGAGGTCCGCGTGGTTCTTCGGATGTCGAAGGCGTCGGGGCCGCCGACGACGTCCGCGCCCCCGGGGGTGTCCGGGACGGAAAACGAGGAACCGCCGGTGCGGCGGGGTTCGGCTGCGGGCCCGGGCGCCGGGCAAGTCGTTCTCGAAGTCCGTGACTCGGGCCCGGGGGTCCCGGTGGACGCCCGGCCGGTGATCTTCGAGCGCTTCCGCCAGGCCGACGGCGGCAGCACCCGGCGACACGGGGGGACCGGTCTCGGGCTCTCCCTGGCCCGGCAGTTCACCGAGGTCCAGGGGGGGAGCATCGAGGTGGACGACGCCCCGGAGGGTGGGGCGCGCTTCACCGTCACCCTCCCCTTTCGGCCGGCGTCGCAAGAGATCGCCGGCCTCGAGGAGGTCGGCTCCGAGCGGGCCGTGCTCCAGCGGGCTCGACTCGAGTCGTACCGACCCGTGGCGGCGGCGGGCTCCCGGCCGGTCCCGGCGTCCGCCGACGCAAGGCACACCCTTCTCCTGGTGGAGGACGACGAAGGGTTGCGGGAATTCCTCCTCCCCCTCCTGGAGCGGGACTACCGGGTGAGGGCCGCGGCCGATGGAGTCGAGGCGCTCCGGGTCCTGGACGAGGAGACGCCGGATCTGGTGCTGACCGACATGATGATGCCCCGGATGGACGGCGAGACCTTCGTTCGCGAGCTGCGGAAGCGGGAGGAGCTGGACGACGTGCCCGTGGTGGTCCTCACGGCGAAGGCGGAGCCGGAGCCGGTGGCTCGGCTCTTGCACCTGGGAGCGCAGGACTACCTCCTCAAGCCGGTGGGGGTGGAGGAGCTACGGGCCCGCCTGGAGAATCACCTGGACATGGCTCGCAGCCGAAGCATCCTCCAGAGCGAGCTGGCCAGCCGGGAGGACCGGCTCCGGATCCTGGCCGGCGAGGCCACCTACCGGAAGCGGGAGCTGGAGTCGCTGGTGCAGGAGAAGTCGGTGCTGGTCCAGGAGCTCCACCACCGGGTCAAGGGGAACCTCCAGACCATCACCAGTCTGTTGAATCTGCAGGCCCGACGGTTGGAGGACTCGCCGGCCCGGGAGATCCTGAACCAGAGCCGTGGAAGGATCGCGGCGATGGCACTGCTGCACGAGCGCCTCTATCAGACGGAGGACCCCACGGAGACCGACATGCGCCCCTACGTGGAGAGCCTGGTCCGGGACGTCTTCCACTCCCGGGGCGGGGAAGGAGACCGCGTCCGGGCCGAGGTCGAGGTGGAGTCCGTTCGCCTGGACGCGGAGCGGGCCGTGCGCTGCGGCCTGATCCTCCACGAGCTCCTGACGAACGCCCTCCGCCATGGGTACGGAGACGGGAGTCCGGGTACCCTTCGGGTGGAGATGCGGACCAGCCGAGCCTCCCCGCCGGAGAGGGGGCGCTCGTCCTCCAGCCCGACGGAGGGGTGGGGAAAGGAGAAGGACGTGGTCCATCTGATCGTCGAGGACGACGGGGCCGGATTCCCGCCGGACTTCGACATCGAGGAAGCCGACTCCCTGGGGGTGAGCCTCGTGTCGGCCCTGGTCGGTCAGCTCGACGGGAAGGCCGGCGTGACGAGCCGGTCGGGTGGCGGCGCCCGCTGGGAGATCCGCTTTCCTCGCAAACCTCCGCCGAGGTCGACGAAGAAGGAGGGTGAATGATGGTGGAGACGGAGTCCCGGGTGCGGATCCTGGTCGTCGAGGACGACACCATCGTAGGTCGGGACATCGGGGAGTCCCTGGAGGGACTGGGCTACGAAGTGGCGGCCCACGTCGGCAGTGGAGAGGCCGCCGTCCAGGCCACCCGGGACCTGGACGTGGACCTGGTCCTCATGGACATCCGCATGCCGGGGCTGCTCGACGGAATCGAGGCGGCCCACCGAATCGGGTCCGACGCGGACGTCCCCGTGGTGTATCTC
>JBKHJU010000125.1:0-6149 GCA_046537985.1 Longimicrobiales bacterium | reverse complement strand
CTCGTCTCCCCACGGATGGGAGTACGCGACTCCTCCCGCCGGGTCCCACGATGCGGCGGCCTCCCATTCGAACTCGGTGGGGAGTCGGGCTTCCGCCCAGCGCGCGTAGGCCTCCGCTTCATGGTAGGAGACGTGGCAGACCGGGCGTCGGGGATCGAGCGGACGGGTTCGATCCATCCTCCCCACGTTCCAGCCATCGCCGCCCGAGATCCATCCTCCGGGCGCCCCCAGCCTCCCCTCCTCCCGCCACGCCCATCCTTCCCGTGACCAGAGCTCGGCACGCTCGTACCCGCCGTCGTCCACGAACGCCGCGTACTCGCCCTCGGTGACCGGAGACGCGCCGATCCAGAACGGCTCGAGGGTTCGGCGGTGGCGGGGACGCTCATTGTCGTAGACCCCTCCCCACTCGTCGGTCCCGATGGTGATCTCGCCGCCCGGAAAGCGAACGAAGCTCCCCGCCGGCGGCGGGGCTCCGTCGGCCGGATCGGGCGCGGCCAGCGATCTTGGAGCCCGGTAGGGCTTCCCCTTCTTGAGTTGAAGGGTCTGAAGGATCGTCTCGTTGTGCTGGTACTCGTGCTGCAATACCATCCCGAAGACGAAGCCCTCCCTGAGGAGGGGATCCGAGTCGGGACGCTCGGCTGCGGTGGGGAGGTCCAGGTCGGGAAGGTGGTACAAGACGGACCTCCGCACCCGGCCCATGTACTCCAGGGCCTCGGACGACGAGGGAAGGCTCAGCTCGCCCCGTTCCGAGCGAGGATGCTCGAACGGATTGTAGATTCCCCGAAGTCCCTCGCCCCCGTCGCCCCCACCGTCCAGCTTCTCGAGAAGCCAGACCTCTTCGAAGTGCCCGACGTGGCCCAGATCCCACACCAGGGGGCTCATGAGGGGACTGTGCTGTGTGCGGAGATCCTCCTCCGAGAGGGGGGACACGAGGAGGAGTGTGCGAGCGCGGGCTTCGAGGAGGAGCTCGACGATCTCCGCCCGGTCCCGCGAGCGCCCGGGAGTCAGCACCATGATGCGTCGTTCGGTCGAATTCTGCCGTCTCCCATTCTTGGTTTCCAGGGAAAGCCGGGTTCGATCGCAGGGCGATCCCGGGTACGCCTGCGGGCACCCCGTGTTCCCATCCACCGGGAGAAGCCACGAATGACCATACCGAACCGGTCCCCGTCCACCCTGGAGATCGTGGGCGGCACCAAGCGATACGGGGACGTGACGGCTCTGGAGGAAGTCTCGCTCCGCGTGGCCGCCGGAGAATGCGTGGCCGTGGTGGGAGAAAGCGGCTCGGGCAAGACCACCCTTCTCCGCTCCTTCAACGCCATGGTGGAGCTCGACGAGGGGCGGATCGTCGTCGAGGGCCGGGAGCTGGGCGACTGGAATCGCGTCGCCCTCCGACGAACCCTGGGCTACGTTCCACAGGAGGGAGGCCTCCTTCCCCACTGGACCGTGCTCCGGAACGTGAGCCTGGTCCCCTCGCTGCTCGAGCGCCCCGACCCCGAGGCGGCAGCCCGGCGATCCCTCGAGCGCGTCGGCCTTCCTCCCGACCGCTTCGGCGCCAGGTGGCCCCGGACCCTCTCGGGGGGACAGCGGCAGCGGGTCGCCATCGCCCGGGCCCTGGCGTCGGATCCCGGCGTGATCCTCTTCGACGAGCCATTCGGGGCGCTCGACGCCATCACCCGCGCCGAGCTTCAGGAGGGATTCGAAGAGCTGCGGGAAAGCACCGGCTTCACGGCCCTCTTCATCACCCACGACCTCCGCGAGGCCCTCCGTCTGGCGGACCGGATCGCCGTGATGCGGGTGGGTCGACTGGAGCAGATTGCGACGGTCGACACCCTGCGCCGAGCCCCGGCCACGTCCTACGTTCGCACCCTCCTCCGTCGAGCCGGAGTGATCGAAGCATGACGAGACGCCGCCGGGGCTCGCGCCCCCTCACCGGACTCGTCTTCGTCCTGGGCATGGCTTTCGGCCCCACGCTTCCGCCCGGAAGCTTCGCTTCGCCCCTCTCCGGACAGCAGACGGGGACGACGCGCGGGCAGGATCCCGAGCGTCCGGTGGTCGTGGCCTCCAAGCCCTTCGGCGAGTCGTACCTCCTGGGAGAGATGTTCGCCCAACTCCTCGAAGACCGGGGGTTGGCCGTCGACCGGCGCCTGGGCCTCGGAGCGACGGAGATCGCCTTCCAGGCGGTGCGCACCGGAGCGGTGGATGTCTACCCCGAGTACACGGGGACGGGGCTGCTGGCGATCCTGGACGAGGAGCCCGAGGGAAACGCCCGCCGGGTCTACCGAAGGGTCCGGAATGCATTTCGGGACCGCTGGGGGGTCCACTGGCTGGCGCCTCTGGGCTTCGAGAACACCTACGCCATCGCCGTGCGTCGCCGAACGGCCGACCGCCTCGGTCTCCGGACCCTCTCGGACCTCGCCGAGGTCGGGAGATCCCTCGTCGGAGGGTTCTCGCCGGACTTCCTCGGTCGGGAGGACGGGCTCCCGGGCCTCCGGCGGGTCTACGATCTCGAGCTGGCGGAGGCCCGCTCCCTCTTGCAGGCGGTGAAATACGAGGCTCTGGCCGAGGGCCGGGTGGACGTCATCGACGGGTATTCCACGGACGGATTCATCGCCCGCTACGATCTGGTGGTCCTGGAAGACGATCGGAGCTTCTTTCCGCCCTACGAGGCCGCGGCCCTGGTGGGGAGCCGGCTCTGGGAAGAATCTCCGCGGGCCGTCCGGACGCTCGGCGAGCTCGCCGGGCTCCTCGACGAGGCCCGGGTGCAGGAGCTGAACCGCCGCCTCGAAGTCGAGGGCGAGCCCCTCTCCCGGGTGGCCCGGGACGGGCTGGATGACCTGGGACTCCTGGACCGGCCGGGGGCCTCTCCGGGGGGTCGTGGGACCGCCGATCCGCGTGCGGGGGACGCCGACGGAAGCCAGGGTGGAGCGGCGGCCACCGGCCAGGGGCCCCCGGAGCTCCGGGCCGACACCTCGCTCCTGTCGTACCTTTGGGAGCGGAGGCGAGCCCTCGTCGATATGACCGGTCGCCACCTCCTTCTGGTGGGAATCTCCCTGGGGGCGGCGGTCCTTCTCGCGGTGCCCCTGGGGCTGGCCCTCGAGCGGACCCGGGAGCGGGCCGAGGCGGTGATCCGGGGCTTCGGGCTCCTCCAGACGCTCCCCAGCATCGCACTCCTCGCCTTCATGATCCCCCTGCTCGGGATCGGGGTGGTCCCCGCCCTCGTGGCCCTCTTCCTCTACTCTCTCTTCCCCATCCTCCGGAATACGTACTCGGGAATCCGGGACGTGGATGCGGTGACCGTCGATTCGGCTCGGGCCCTGGGAATGACGCGGAACCAGGTGCTGCTCCGGGTCCGCCTTCCGCTGGCGGCGCCGTTCATCATGGCCGGAATCCGGACCGCGGCCATCATCAACGTGGGCACCGCCACGCTGGCGGCCTTCATCGGGGCCGGGGGGCTCGGAGATCCGATCGTCTCGGGGCTCGCCCTCTCCGACACGCCCATGATCCTCTCCGGCGCCATCCCCGCGGCCCTCCTCGCCATCGTCGTCGATACCCTGCTCGCCGGCCTGGAGAGGCTGGTCTCACCGAGAGGGCTCGCACCGAGCTCGGAATAGCACCCTCCATCGGCCGCCGTCCGGCCTCCCGGGTCCCGCTTGACCCTTGGGGCGCCGCAGCGGACTTTGCCTGACATGTCCGCGAAAGATCTCCCTCTGGAGGGCCAGGTTCCCCGCCGGGCCCTCGGCCTCTCCCTCCTCGCCCTGGCGGTGCCCGTGGCGGGGGCCTTCTGGACGCCCGAGGTCTTCCAGGACTACGCGGCTCTCCTCTGGCTCCTGGCCCTCGTCCCGGCCTTTCTCCTGGCCTATCACCGGGGGTGGCAGGGAGTCGCGACGGCCCTGGCCTTCGGCATGGCGACGCTGTCGGTCACCCAGGCGACCCTGCTCTGGCTCGATCGGACCGTCCCCGAGCTTCTCCTCGGGGTGGTGGTGGCCTACGTGGCCATCTCCCTGGGAATCGGATGGATGGCCGATGTCTTCCACCGGGACGTGGACGCGGTGGAGGAGCTCGCGTTCACCGACCTCCTGACCCGTCTTCCGAACCGCCGCCACGCCCGGGTCTGTCTGGAGAACGAGTTCGCGGCCGCCGAGCGCGGCCGCCCCCTCGCCGTGGTTCTCTTCGATCTCGACCGTTTCAAGGAGTACAACGACCGATACGGCCACGGCGCCGGGGACGATGCGCTGCGGACATTCGGCGAGATTCTCAGCTCCCACACCCGGAAGATGAACCTCTCGGCGCGCTTCGGCGGAGAGGAATTCGTCTCCGTCCTGGCCGGCTCCGACGACGAGGGGGCACGGGCCTTCGCCGAGCGGATCCGCGGCGTCGTGAAGGGAGACGACCGCTTTCGGGGCGGCGGGCTGACGGTGAGCGCGGGGGTGGCCGGCTACCACCCGACCATGCGCTCTCCCGACGAGCTCCTGGCGGCGGCCGACCACGCCCTCTACAGGGCGAAGCACGACGGACGAGACTGCGTCCGCCTCTTCGGGTACACCCTCCTGGAAGAGGCTCGCCCCTCCGGCCCGGATCTCGACGGAGAGATCATCGATCGGGGCTACTCCGACGAGTATCCCCGGAGCTCGGAGGAGATCGGGCATTCCCCGCCCCCCGTGACCCTCCTCCCCCACCAGATCACGGGCTTCGGAGAGGGCTACGAGGTGCTCCTGGTGGAAGACGACGAGCCCGTGCGTGAGCTGATCGCGTCATACCTGGTCAAGGAGGGCTTCCTCGTCCACGAGGCCGCGACGGTGCCCGACGGAATCCGGGAGCTTCGGCGGGAGTTCGACATGGTCGTGACCGACCTCAACCTTCCCGAGGTGAAGGGCACGGAGCTTATCCGGGCGACCAAGTCCCGATGGCCCGGCACCCAGGTCGTGGTGATCACCGGGATCCGGGACTCGATCCTCGCGGCCCAAGCCCTGGAGGCGGGGGCGGATCGGTATCTCTACAAGCCCTTCGGCATGCCCGAGCTCCGGAGCCAGATGCTCGACATCCTCGCAGCTCGGAAGCGTCATCTCACCGACCGGGAGAGCGACGGGGGTCCCCGGGGCCGCGAACCGCGGACCGAGGTGGTCGAGTCCATCCGCTCCGGTGCCCTGAGCCTCTCGCGGGGGGCGGAGCTTCGGGAGACCTACCTGAAGGGCCACTCGGATCGGGTCTGGGCCTATGCGCGGGCCCTGGCCCGGGTCGTGGATCCGGGTGAGAAGGAAATGGAGCACGACCTGCTGGAGCTGGCCTGCCGCGTCCACGACGTGGGGCGGCTGCGCGTGCCCCTGATCATTCTGGAGAAGCCCGAGCCATTGACCTCGGAGGAGTACGCCGAGGTGAAGAAGCATACCACCATCGGCCGCCAGGTCCTGGAGTCGGTCCTCGACGCTCCCCTCGTCCTGAGCGTCGTGACCTGGCACCATGAGCGATGGGACGGCTCCGGGTACCCGGACGGGCTGTCGGGAGAGGCCATTCTCCTCCCCGCCCGGATCGTGGCCCTGGCCGACGCCCTCGACGCCATGACCCACGCCCGACCGCATCGGAGGGCGTTTTCGTGGGAGCGGGCCGTCGAGGAGATCCGGGCCGGCTCCGGGAGCCACTTCGACCCCGGGGTGGTCGATGCCTTCGAGGCGTCCCTCGACACCCTCCGGTCCCTGTATCGGGAGCTGGCCATCTCCGTCGAGGGATAGAGGGCTGTCGAAGAAGTACGGTGGGACCCGCTGTACTTCGTCAAAAGACCTCTAGAACGCCAGCGTGAACCCGACGTCGGCGACGACGCTTTCCACGGGAACCACCCCCAGCTCGGAAAACCGCACGTCCATCCAGAGATACCTGACACCGGGCGAGATCATGAAGCGACGGCTCACACGAATCGAAAGGCCGAGCCCCCCTTCTGCTCCGACCCCTCGACGCGACGTCACCCGCCGGCTTCCTCCCGCTCCGTCGGGTGCGGTCGCCTCCATTCGATAGGTCACGGCGCCGGTTCGGATCAGGGGAATCACCCGCCCCGAGCCAAGGATCCACCGAAACCCGCCGTCGAAGCCCGTGGCAGTGAGATCGGTTCGACGACCGCACCCCGACGCGGGACAGGCGAAGCGGTGCTGGCTGAAGCC
>JBKHJU010000124.1:0-6182 GCA_046537985.1 Longimicrobiales bacterium | reverse complement strand
TGCGGACAGCGCGGTGGCCATCACCGGCGATGGACAGGGACGAGGCACGAAGTCCGGACAAGCAGGGGAAGGTCAAAACCGACGGGGGAGACGGGCCGATTGCCCCCGTCCCCCCGCTCCAGCCCGTTCTCGGTCGACCTCAGCGCATGGACAGAGCCAGGTCCTGGAGGGCTTCGGCCAGCTGCCGCTGACGGGTCGCGTCCCCCAGGCGGTCGCCGCCCGCCACCTCCTCGGCGTTCGACACGAGGACCCGGGCGGCATCGAGAAGGGCGGTGGCCGTCGCCCGGGTCGGCGTGGTTTCGGCCGCGTCGAGAACCGCGTCGATTCGCCGGTAAAGGACCGGCTGGAGCCCGTCGTTCCGGTCGAGCTGATCCAGGTAGGACCGGGCCACGACCGGGTCGGGCGGCCAGTCCACGGCGGGTTGGAGCTGGGCGTTGAACTCGGCGAACTCCGGCAGCTCGGCGGCGGCGATCTCGTTCTCCGACAGGTGCTCGCTGGGAGTCAGGCGAAAGACGTCGATCCCCCGGGTGATCTCGGCGCCGAAGACGTGCCCGTTGTACCAGTAGGTGGACCAGTAGCCGCCGGTGTGGAGCTCCTCGTCGCTCAGGGGCCCGCGATCGAAGAAGGCGATCTCGTAGGGGTCCTCCGGATCGGTGAAGTCCAGGAGCGAGAGTCCCCCCTGGTACCACGCCTGAACCATCAGATCCCGGCCCGGCACGGGGATGATGGACCCGTTGTGGGCCACGCAGTTCTCCGTCTCGGTCTGGGGGACCGGGAGCTTGTAGTATCCGGCCAGCTCCATCTCGGCATTCTGGCCCGAGCCCCGGATCTCGAAGATTGCGTCGGCGCCCCACGTCGGCGGGTCGGTTGCGCGGCAGCGGGCCTGGCTTCCGCCGCCCCACTCGTCGGTGAAGAGGACCTTGCTGGCGTCGTGGTTGAAGGTGGCCGAGTGCCAGTAGGCGAAGTTGGGATCCACCACCTCGTCGATTCGGACCGGGTTCGCCGGATCCGAGATGTCGATGAGGATTCCGTTTCCGGAGCACGCACCGCCGGCGATCCCCCGCTCGGGGAAGACAGTGATGTCGTGACAGCGGTCCGTTCGGCGGGTTTCCTGGGTGCCCTCCCCGTGGCGTCCACCCTCCCAGAGGCCGGCGATGTCACCCGTTTCCCGGTCGGCGAAGAGGCGGGGCATGTTCACGATCCGGGCCTCCTCCGGCGCGTCCACGGGCACCTGGATCACCTCGATCTGGAAGAGGGAGGTGTTGGGATCCTCGTCGGGATTCTCGGCCGAGCACCCCGGCATCTCTTCGGCCGGCCGCACGGACGACGTGCCCGACACGTAGATGTAGACGTTCTCCTCGTCGCTCGGATCGGTGACCAGGGTGTGGGTGTGGGAGCCCCGGCAGGTCTGGACGGCGGCGACCTGGCTGGGAGACCGGAGCTCCGAGATGTCGAATATACGCACGCCCCGGAAGCGCTCGGTGCTCACGCTGTCCTGAACCCCCTGGGTGCCGCAGTCGAGCCGCCCCCGGGTCTCCTGGGCGGACATGAAGAGGAGGTCTCGGTACACCGAGACGTCGCCCTGGCCTCCGGGACAGACGACCTCGACCTCGAGGCGGGGGTCGGTGGGGTCCGAGATGTCGTAGGCCAGCCAGCCGTTGTAGTTGCCCTGGAAGAGGTAATCCCCCTGGAACGCCAGGTCCGTGTTCGAGAAGCCCGCTCCTTCACGGGGCGTCTCGGGGTCGAAAAAGCCCTCGGGCCGGGGGAGGGTGGCGACGAGCTCCAGGTTCCACGATGCGCTCTCGGCGTCCAGCCACCCCGACTCGAGACCGATCCTCGGGTCCGTCGTGTCCCAGTCGAAGGTGGGAGGGCCGGGCTCCTCGGCTTCCGTCGTATCCGTGGCTTCGGCGTCGGCCTCGGCGGCGGAATCGGCCCGGGCTTCGGGCGCCTGCTGTCCCTCCTGATTCTCCTGGGCGGTGATCGCGGGAGGCAGGAAGAGGAACGCGGCCAGGGCGAGGGCGATGACCCCCGCCGCAGCCGGGAAGCACCCCTCGAACACCTTCAGGACGTAGCTGTTCACTCTGCTCATCTCCACCTCTCGAATCGAAGCTCGTTCACGCGGAGCCACCTCTCGTCGTGTATCCGTCGATCAGCCGCCGTCCGATCGCTCGTCCAGCATGCGGCGCATCCGCTCGACCTCCATGGCCTGGTCCGCCTGGACCTCCCCCGCGATGTGATTCACCGATGAGACCTGCCCCCCTCCCGGGCTCCGGAACAGGCGCTCCACCATCCGCAGGGCTCCCTGATGATGCTGGATCATCAGCTCCAGGAAGAGCCGCTCGAAATCCGGTCCACGGGCGCCGGCCAGCTCCTCCATCTGGGCCCTGGTGAGCATCCCGTGGGCGGCGGACGCCCGGCGCTCATCCGGCTCGGGCGACGGCTCGTTCCTCTCCTGAAGCCACTGCTCCATGAGAGCGATCTCGTCCTCCTGGGAGATCTCGATCCGGAGAGCCAGCCGGAGGAGATCTTCGCCCACCGTACGTTTTCGCAACAGCTCCACCATTTCCAGCGCCTGGGCGTGGTGCCGGATCATCCCCTGGATGAAGCGCACGTCCGCCTCGGTGTGGATGGGCCGATCCAGCGTCTCGACCTCGTCCGATCCGAGCACGCGGGCGGGCTCACCCGGAGCCCCCGGCTGGACGGTGACCGGGGGCCGGTCGTCGGCCTGTCCGTGCACGGGTGCCGCCCAGAGGAGCGCGACGTGGACCGCGGCCACCAGCGCACCCGCCGCCACCCCGTCGAGCACGGTCGAGCCCGGTTCCTTCGAGTCCGGCCCGGTGGAATCTCGGGCGGTCCAATGCGAGTGAGCTCGTTGCACGGCGGACTCGGTGGGACTCAGTGGTCTGACACGGGAGAGCGAAAGACGTCCGGAGAAGGGCCGACAGGCTCCAGGGTGCGGGGCCCGGAAGTAGCCTTCTGTTTGACACCCGGCCGGCCCCGACGGTTCCGCTCACGGCACATCCCGACTGTCCCCGTTCGACACGCTTTCAGGATGACCCTCGCAGCCGCTGGAGCAGCGGAATCGAGGCGGTCTTTTCCTAGGTCAGCACCTCCCAGACGATTCCCGTCGCTCCCCTTCGATCCTCCTTCGCCGATCCTTCGGAGCCGCTCGGCCGCCTCCGCGGCGCCGGCGTAGTTGGGAATCCGTCCTTCGGCGCCGGGGAAGCGGGCGGCGTCCTCCTCTTCCGCGCGGCTCCAGACCTCGTCCCGCAAAGATGCCTCGGCCTCGAGGAGATCGGGATCGCCGCCGGCATCCTGGTCGTGTCGGGACACGGGTCGATCGCTCCTCCGTCCATGTCTGTGCTGCTGGAGCCCGTGCGCCGGCGGGTCCGCTCCCGGGCTTCCCGTGCCGGTGGCCTCAGGAGAGCTCGTCGTGTCGGAAGCAGTTCACCGTGTGGTCGTTCACCATCCCCACCGCCTGCATGTATGCATAGCAGATGGTCGGTCCGACGAACCGGAAGCCCCGCACCCGGAGATCCTCGCTGAGGGCCTCCGACTCCGGCGTCCGGGTCGGCACCTCCTCCAACCTCTGCCAGCGATTCACTTTCGGGTCTCCCCCGACGACTCCCCAGACGTAGGCGTCGAAGCTTCCGAACTCCTCTTGCACGTTCAGGAAGGCCCGGGCGTTGGTGACCGCGCTCTCCACCTTGAGGCGGTGCCGGACCACTCCCGGATCCTGGAGGATCTCCTCGATGCGGCTCTCGTCGAAGGCGGCCACGGCGGCCGGATCGAAGTCGGCGAAGCAGCGCCGATATCCGTCGCGTCTCTTCAGGATCGTCTCCCAGCTCAGCCCGGCCTGGGCACCTTCCAGCAGCAGGAACTCGAACAGCACGCGGTCGTCGTGGACCGGGACGCCCCACTCGGCGTCGTGGTACGCGATGGACAGGGGGGTGCGGGCCCATGAGCAGCGGGCGGTCATGGCTTTTCGATTCGCCACCCCAACACCAGCAGGGCCGTGATCCCCAGGAAGGCTCCTCCCGCCATCACCGGAATCGAGACGAAGTCGAAGACCCGGACGTAGACGGCGGAGCAGGGGACCTCACCGGCGCACACCGGAGGCTCGATGGCGGGGACGTTCTGGATGACGACGTGGTACGCGGAGATCCCGAAGCCGATGACCGAGAGGGGGAGGCCGTATCGCCAGACCCCGGTGTCGCCGCGCCATGCGGCCACGGCGAGGACGGGGAGGAGGGGATACATGGCGATACGCTGGTACCAGCAGAGCCTGCAGGGGATGAAGCCCGCGGCCTCGGAGAGGTAGAGGCTGCCGGCGACGGCGATGAGAGAGATCACGCAGGCCAGGCCGATGACTCCCGTCGCCGAGCCCCGGAAGCCGGCCTGGAGGCGCGATCGGCTTGCGGGAATCACCATCGCCGCGAGGAGAGCAACCCCACCCACGGCGGCGACCACCGTCAGGCTCCCCAGGCCGGTCAGGATCAGCGAATAGAAGGTGATGGCGGTCCTCCGGCCGCTACGAAACCCGATGTCGACTTGCGGGAGTTCCCCTCGGCACCGAGGAGGTGCCGAAAGCTCGATGTGGGGTCATCCGCCGTCAATCGGTCTCGTTGATCACCCGTCGATGGCGTCCGCTCCGGCCCGGGACACCTCCTCGTCCTGGATCGCCCGGACGCCGCTGGTGGCGATGGCTCCGATGAGCTCGCCATTCAGCACGACGGGCACGCCGCCGGCGAATGCGATGCCGTCGGGGATCTCCTCCGCCTCTCCCGCTTCCACGGCCGCGCCGTACTCGGCGGTGGTCATCCCCGTGGCGACGACGGTGGAGGCCTTGGCCATGGCGACTTCGTAGGAGCGGGGCGACGCTCCATCGAGCCGGCGCAGATAAACCGGAACGCCCTCGTGGTCGGTGATGACGATGGTGACGCCCCATTCGTTGGCCCGGGCTTCGGCTTCGGCTGCATCCATGGCCTGCTGGGCCATGTCGAACGTGAGGGGGCGGCGGGCTTCCTGGGCGCCCGAGGAGGCCGGCGCGAGCAGGGCCGATATCAGGAGTGCGATCGGCAGAGTCCTGGACCTCATCGAATCGGATCTCCTTTCCTACGGATTCAACCAGTAGTTGACCTTGATGACGAAGATGTTGTCCGGCGCGGTGCCGAACATGTCCCGGGTGTCCCGGGAAAAGTCGAAGTCACCGACCCACCCGTGGTCGCCGGTCGCGTCGGCTCCGGTGACCGAGTCGATGCGCCGCTGCTGCCACACCAGGTACAGGGTCGAGCCCTCCCGCCACTGCCACCGCAGGACGGCGTTGCCGATTAGGCTCCGGTAGTTGAAGTCCCGGTCGGGAACGGTGAAGGAGGAGGCCGCTCCGGCTCCGTCCGGGTCGACCGCGAAGGCTGAATCCCCGACCCGCGTGACCGTTCCGACATCCTCTCCGTAGTCCAGGAAGTCGTACGTGCCCGGCTGGGCGAACTCCCGGAGCTGACCGTAATCGCCGATCGAGATGAAGGGCTCGGCGTAGAGCTGCAGCGAGAGGTTGGGGGTGAACGTGACGTTCACCCGGGTGTCGAAGGAGAGGGTGGTCCGGTCGAGGCCCGCGAAGACGTAGCGGCGGCCGTAGGTGTCGGTGGCGAAGGGGTCCTCCACCGAGGTCATGTACTGGGCCTCGTTGTACGACTGCCGGAGGTTCGGGCCGAACCGGATCTCGAGGCCCTCCCGGGGCTGGGCGTTCATGTTCAGCCCGTAGCTCCGATTCCAGGATCCGCCCTCGTCGTACTCCCATCCGAAGGAGGCGCCGTAGGTCGTGCTCCGGCGGCTGTCGGAGCGGAGGTTGAAGCTCGTGATGTAGCGGGGCGGGCTCTCGGCCATGGGGCCGCCCCGGGTCAGGCGGTCGTCGTCGTACCGGGGCTCGAAGGCCAGCCGGGTCGACGTGCTCCAGTAGTTCAGGAGCTGGAGGTTCACGTTCATGTTGATGTTGGTGAAGACCCGCTGCCCGTCGTAGTTCCACTTGGCGTCGGGCCCACCTCCCACGTTCCACGATCGGAGGACGTCACCGGGCACGGGCTGATCGTACTGAAAGTGGGTGTCGAGGATGAAGCGGTCGGCCTCGGACTGGAATCCCAGGTCGTTGACCTCGTAGCCCGGGCTGAGTGCAGCCAGGACCACAC
>JBKHJU010000123.1:0-6198 GCA_046537985.1 Longimicrobiales bacterium | reverse complement strand
GATGCGGAGTCCGTGACGGCGACGGTGGAGAGCGACCCGTCGGACATCCGACTGGAACCGACCACACGTGGAGACAGAAGTCCGACCATACGGCTCCGAAGCGAACGTGCCGGAGCTCTCGAAAACCGCTGAAGAGGGGATCCATCATGCTCTTTCGACAGATCTACGACGAGAAGCTCGCACAATACGCCTACCTGGTGGGATGTGAAGCCACGGGCGAGGCCCTGATCATCGACCCGGAACGGGACATCGATCGATACGTGGCGCTGGCCGAGGAGGAGGAGCTCCGGATCACGGCCGTGGCCGAGACCCACATTCATGCCGACTTTCTCTCGGGCGCCCGGGAGTTCGCCGAGCGCTTCGGAACGAAGGTCTACCTTTCCGGCGAGGGTGGGGAGGAGTGGACCTACGGCTGGATCGACGGCGAGAGCCGGGTGGGTCGCCCCTACGACGTGACCGTGCTGCGTGACGGAGACACGTTCAGCGTGGGCAACATCGAAGTCCGGGCGGTCCACTCCCCGGGCCACACCCCCGAGCACCTGGTCTATCTGATCGTGGACCGGGGCGGAGGCGCCTCCGATCCCATGGGAGTCGTCTCCGGCGACTTCATCTTCGTGGGCGACCTGGGTCGTCCGGACCTGCTGGAGCAGGCGGCGGGCTACGAGGGCGTTCAGGAGGAAGCGGCCCGGCAGCTCTACGGATCGCTTCCGCGCTTCACGGAGCTGGAGGACCACGTCCAGGTCTGGCCCGGTCACGGAGCCGGATCCGTGTGCGGAAAGGCCCTGGGCGCCGTCCCGACCTCCACGGTGGGCTACGAGAAGCGCTACAACGCCTCCCTGGCCGCGGCTCAGGACGGGGAGGACGCCTTTGTGGACGCCATCCTCTCGGGACAGCCCGAGCCCCCCTTGTACTTCGCCCGGATGAAGCGGGACAACCGGGACGGCGTGCCGCTCCTTGACGGGCTTCCTCGACCCCGGGAGCTGACGGCCCGGGAGCTGGGTCGGTACTCCGAGGACGACGGCACCGTGGTCATCGACACCCGGCTCGATCGCTCGGCTTTCATGGCCCGCCATCTTCCAGGATCCCTCTACGCCCCGATGACTGAGACCTTCAACACCCGGGTCGGTTCGGTCCTGGTGGACGAAGAGAAGCCCGTCGCCCTCGTCATCGACTCGGATCGTGTGGAGGAGGCCGTCCGGGACCTGGTGCGCATCGGCTTCGACAACGTTGTGGGCTACGCTACGCCCGAAACCCTGGTTCGGTACCTGAACCAGGGAGGGCCCAGCGCCAGAATCGAGGAGATCGACTTCGACGACGTGGCCCGGATGCGGGAGGACGAGGACGTCGTCGTCCTCGACGTCCGGTACAGGTCGGAGTACGACGCCGGCCACGTCCCCGGGGCCGTCAACGCGTCGTACACCCGGCTGCCCGAGCTCTACGAGGACCGGGTGCCCCCGGAGGGGACGCTACTCGTCCATTGCAGCACCGGCGCCCGCTCTGCCGTTGCCGCCGCCTGGCTCGAAGCCCGGGGTCGGGACGTGAAGTACGTGGGGAGCCGCTGGACCACCTGGTCCGAGGGGGATCACCCGGTGGAGAAGGAGATGGCCGAGGACACGTCGGCCGAGGCCGTGGCGGCGGTCTGACCATTCACCCGAGGAGGCGATCGTGTTGGATCTGATTCGCGAGCCGTGGCCGTGGTACGTGGCGGGGCCTCTCATCGGTCTCGTGGTGCCGGCCCTGCTGTTCCTGGGCAACAAGATGTTCGGGATCTCGGCGAACCTGCGCACGGTGTGCGCCATCGTCTCGCCGAACGTGGCGGAGTATTTCCGCTTCGACTGGAAGCGGGTCGGGGGCTGGAACCTGGCCTTCGCCCTGGGGATCGTCCTCGGGGGCGTCCTGGCGGGCACGGTGCTGGCGGGCCCCGGTGAGGTCTCCATCTCGGCCGCGACCCGGGCCGACTTGGCGGCCCTGGGCATCCAGGACTTCCAGGGCATGGTTCCAGCCGACCTCATCTCCTGGGAAGCGCTCCTGTCGGGGCCCGGCTTCGTGGCTCTGGTCGTGGGGGGATTCCTGGTGGGATTCGGGGCGGCCTACGGCGGCGGTTGCACTTCGGGCCACGCCATCACGGGGCTCGCCGATCTGCAGCTCCCGTCCCTCATCGCCGTCGTCGGATTCTTCGTCGGGGGCCTCACGGTGACCCATCTCGTCCTGCCCTGGCTCCTGGCCGGGCTCGGAGGTGGCGGATGAAGCCGGTGAAGGATCGCGACTCCGGACATCCCGCGGCCGCCCCGGTCCGGGCGGCTTCCGAGGCCGGAGCGGGGACGGAGGCCGGAAGGCGAAAGCACCAGCGGGAGCGAGCCGTCGGTGGACCCGGGATGGTCCTGGCGTACCTCCTCCTGGGCGCGTACTTCGGGGTCGTGCTGATGAAGTCCGAGGTGGTGTCCTGGTTCCGGATCCAGGAGATGTTCCGGTTCCAGAGCTTCCACATGTACGGCATCATCGGATCGGCCGTGCTGGTGGCGGCCGTGTCGGTGCGCCTGATCAAGTGGATCGACGCGCGGAGCTATACGGAGGAGCCGATCCATCTTCCCCCGAAGACCCTTGGGAAGGGAGTTCGCTATGCCGTGGGTGGGACCCTCTTCGGGCTTGGATGGGCGCTCACGGGTGCCTGCCCCGGCCCCCTCTTCGCCCTCTTCGGAAGCGGAATCGGGGTGATCGGCGTGGCCATCGCCAGCGCGGTCCTGGGCGTGTGGACGTACGGGATCCTGCGGCCCCGGCTGCCCCACTGACGTGGGCGACCGGGAAGGGTGCCAGACCGATGAAGCGACTCGATCATCCAAGCCGATCGATCCGGGGGTCCGCTGGAACGATGAGCTGTCTCGACCGAGGATACATCGATGAGCGAGCTTGAGATGACGCCGGAGCTCCTGGCCCTGGTCGCCGAGCGATTTCGGGCCCTGGCCGAGCCCGCCAGGCTCCAGATCCTGAGCTCCCTTCGGGAGGGGGAGAAGAGCGTGACGGAGCTCGTCGACGGCACGGGCCTGGGTCAGGCGAACGCATCGAAGCACCTCCAGCTTCTCCATTCCCTGGGCTTCGTGGACCGGAGGCGGGACGGAGTCTACGTCCTCTACAGCCTGGCGGGCGAGGACGTCTTCAAGCTGTGCGACATCATGTGCGGTCGCATCGAGGAAGAGCACCGGGAGCGGGCGAAGCTGCTCGGCTGAAGGGAGGCGTCCGCTTCCGCCATCCCGGCGCCCACCGCCTCGGCCCACCTTGGGCCATGCTGGCACAGATCGACACCGTGGCGCTCCAGGGTCTCGAGAGCTTTCGGGTCCGGGTGGAGGTGAACCTCTCGTCGGGACTTCCTTCGTTCACGGTGGTCGGGCTTGCGGCCGGAGCGGTCCGGGAGGGTCGGGAGCGGGTGCTCGCCGGACTCCGGAACGCCGGCTTCTCGGTGCCGCCCCGGAAGATCACGGTGAATTTGGCCCCGGCCGACGTGCCCAAATCCGGAAGCGCCTACGACCTGCCCATCGCCGTGGGGCTTCTGGTGGGCGACGGGCAGCTCGAGGACTGTGCCGTCGCTGAGAGCGCCTTCATCGGGGAGCTGGGCCTCGACGGATCCCTGAGACCGGTGGCCGGAATCCTTCCCATGGCCGCCGGCGCCCGCTCCATGGGCATGGCCCGGATGGTGGTTCCCCGGGACAACGCGGCCGAAGCCTCACTGGTGGACGGAATCGACGTGGTGGGTGCCCGGGGGCTGTGCGAGGTGGTGGAGCACTTCACGGGCCGCAGGCGGCTCACCTTTCCTGGCAGTCCGGAAGACAGCCGATTTGAAGCCGGCCCATCTCTCGACGCCGGGAGCCAAGAGATTCCGGATCTGGCCGACGTTCGGGGCCAGGCCCACGCGAAGCGAGCCCTGGAGGTGGCGGCGGCCGGCTCCCACAACCTGCTGATGATGGGGCCTCCCGGAAGTGGGAAGACCATGCTCGCCAGGCGGCTTCCCGGCATCCTGCCGACCCTGAGCCTCCCCGAAGCCCTGGCGGTCACCGAGGTGCACTCGGTGGCGGGTCGACTCTCCCGGGAGCGGGCATTGATCACCCATCCTCCGTTTCGTGCGCCGCACCACACCACGACCCGCATGGGACTCGTGGGCGGCGGCGTGCCACCGCGACCCGGCGAGGTGAGCCTCGCCCACCACGGGGTCCTGTTCCTGGACGAGCTTCCCGAGTTCCGGCGGGGGGCCCTGGAGGCCCTGCGGCAACCCCTGGAGGAGGGGGCCGTCACCCTCTCCCGCTCCCGATTCTCCGTTCTCTATCCGGCCCGGTTCATTCTGGTGGCGGCCATGAATCCGTGTCCGTGCGGCCACTGGGGAGACGGAACGGATCGCTGCACCTGCGATCCGGGCCTGGTCGCCCGCTACCGCTCCAGGGTGTCGGGCCCCTTGCTGGACCGGGTGGATCTCCACGTCACCGTTCCCACCGTCCCCGTGGAGGACCTCACCGACTCCGCGCCCGGAGAGGGCAGCGCCGCGGTGCGGGAGCGGGTGGTTCGAGCCCGGACCGTGCAGCGGGAGCGTCTGGCCGAGGTGAAGGAGGTGTACGCCAACGGTCAGATGGGACCCCGATCCATCCGGGACTTCTGCCGACCGTCACCGGCCGTGGCTCGCCTCCTCCGGCGGGCCCTGGACGGGATGGGCCTCTCGGCCCGGGCGTACCATCGGATCCTGAAGGTGGCCCGGACGGTGGCCGACCTGGAGGGAAGGGAGGAGCTGGAGGAGCACCACGTGGCCGAGGCGATCCAGTACCGGGTGCTGGATCGCAAGCGCTGCGTTTAGGGAGGGGTCAGCCCTCTGCCAGCACGCTCCTCAGCCGTTCCATGGTGATGTTCGCTCCCGTGGCCACCAGCACGACACGGGCACCCTCCAGCTCTTCCTTGATCCGGATGGCGGCGGCGAGGCTCGACGCGGCCGCGAGCTCGACGAGGGACCGGGTGTGACGGACGAAGAGCTCTGCGGCCCGGACCATCTCTGCCTCGTCCACCAGCACGAAGTCGTGGAGCTTGTCCCGAAGGATCCGGACGGCGAGGTCGTAGGCCCGGGAGGTGGCCAGCCCGTCCGCGGCGGTGTCCATCCGCTGCGCGTCCAGGCGTCCCGTCCTCCACGCGTGATGAGCGGCGGGGGCCGCCTCGGCCTGGACCCCCACGACCTTCGTCCGGGGCGAGAGGGCTTCGCTCACGATGCAGGTTCCGGAGGCTCCGCTTCCCCCTCCAACCGGCACGACGATGTAGTCGATGGAGTCCAGATCCTCGTGGATTTCCAGGGCGTAGGTCCCGACGCCGGCGACGATGAGGGGCTCGTTGACCGAGTGCACGAAGCGGGCGCCCGTCTCCTCGGCGACCTCCCGGGCCCGGACCAGGCTCTCGTCGAAGACGGTGCCGTGGTGGACGACCCGGGCTCCCAGGGATTCCATGGCCTCCACCTTCAGCGGGTTGGCGCCTTCCGGAACGAAGACCGTGGCTCGGGAGCCGAAGGCCTGCGCCGCGCTGGAGACGGACTGTCCGTGGTTGCCGGTGGAGGCCGTGACGTACCCTCGCTCACGCTCCTCCTCCGGCGCGCACCCCACCAGGTTCAGCCCTCCCCGGGGCTTGAAGGAGCCAAGGACCTGGAAGTTCTCGTGCTTGACCCAGACGTCGGCGTCCAGAATCTCGCCGAGGCCGACGTGCCGCCGGATCGGCGTCCGGTGGACGTGGGGCGCGATCCTCCGGCGTGCGGCGTAGACGTCCGTGATCGACGGGCGAGGGAGAGCCGTCACACCGGTCCCCACCGGCCCCCCGGCGACTCCGGCGTTCCGCCGGGAGCCCCCGTGGGATGGCCCGGCTTCCGTGGCTGTATCATCCGAAGTCCTCCGGCTCTCCTACCCTCCGCAGGCCGGTACCCCGGGCGCGGCTACGGCGGCGAAGGAGTCGGGGATTCCTTCCAGGGGATCGCCTTCGAGGATCGAGCCGTCGGGAGCCTCCAGGGTGAAGCCGGCGTCCCGGATCATCTCCAGGTCGGCTCTCGCTTCCTGCCCGGGAGTCGTCAGGTAGTCCCCGATGAAGAGGGAGTTGGCCGGGTAGAGCCCCAGGGGCTGGAGGGAGCGGAGGTGCACCTCCCGGCCGCCCGCCATCCGGATCTCCCGGGAAGGGAGGAGGAATCGGTAC
>JBKHJU010000122.1:0-6221 GCA_046537985.1 Longimicrobiales bacterium | reverse complement strand
AGGCACAGCCGTGGTTCCCCTGAACGCCGTGGCCACCGAGACCCTGGAGATGGGAACCGGCTACGGGCTCATGCTGGCCGGCATGGGTCTCTTCCTCTTCTTCGGAGCCGTGACCATCGTGGGCGCCGCCGTTCGCGAGAGCGTGGTTCCGCCGGGGGAGGAGCCCGGACAGGAGCGCCGGACCCGTAGCTGGATCGTCATGGGAGTGTCGGCCGTGGTCCTCGGAGGGCTGATCTTCTTCGGGGGCCGATGGTGGGACGCCGTGGAGGCCCAGACCCGGAGCCTCCTCTATCGGCCTCTCCAGGTGGAGTCGTCCGTCTCCGTCGCCGAATCCTCGGTGTCCGTCGGCACTCCCGGGGAGCCAGTGGACGCCTCCGCAGACCCCGCCGTACCGGGAGGGAACCTGCGAATCCTCACCCTGGAGATCCTGGACGAGGACTTCCGCAACGGCCGATGGACGCCCCTGGTCCCGGACCACGGCAAGCTGATGCACATGTGGGCCGTGAACGAGGACCTCGGCTCCGTCGCCCACCTGCACCCGGTGCGCCGGGACGCGACCCGCTTCGACGTCGCGGTCCCGGAGGCCCTTCCCGGAGGCACCTACCGGATCTACGCGGACATCACGCACGAGAGCGGCTTCGCCCACACCCTCGTGGATACGGTGAGGGTGCCCGCGACGGGCGGGCGGTCCGAGTCGGGAAATGCCGCGGGAACAGGGGAGCCGCCCCCCACCGACGTTCGCAGGGACGACGGCTCGGCGGACGTCGGTCCCGACCCCGACGACTCGTGGCTCGTGGCGTCCCCAGAATCCGTGGGCTCGCCGGATCGCCCCGTCGTTCCCCTGTCCGACGGCTCCATCGTCACCTGGATCGACGCCGGTCCCCTGACGGCCGGAGCCGACACCACTCTCGTCTTCCGGGTCACCGGTCCGGACGGGGAGGCCGTGGTCCTGGAGCCCTACATGGGGATGACGGGGCACGCCGCGGTCGCGACCCCCGACGGGAGCGTCTTCGCCCACCTCCACCCCGTCGGAACCATCTCCATGGCGGCCCGCGAGGCCTTCGAGCTGCGGTCCCGGGGCGACACGACTCCCGGGTCGGTCGCTCGCCGGATGAGCGGCCACGCCGGCATGACCGACACGACCGGTGCGGTGGGGGTCATCGACACCGCCGCGGGTGCCGGATCGGGCCGTCCGGGCCGGGTCTCCTTTCCCTTCGCCTTCCCCGAAGCCGGTGACTACCGGATCTGGGTCCAGGTGAAGCGGAGCGGCCGCGTGCTCACGGGAGCGTTCGACGTGCAGGTGGACTGACGGGCACGCCCTCCGAGAATGTGACGGGCGCTCCACTTTCCCGACGGCTCTTCGCGGCCGAGATTGGTACAGGTGCCTAGGGTCGATGCCGCCATCCGGGGGCGTTCGTTCTCGAGCCATCTTCGCAGCCCCACGCCTCGTCGGGCTCCTACCACGATCACCGAACGCCGCCGGCGGTCCATGTCTCTCCTTCGAATCCCCAACACCGTCCGCACGCCTTTCCTCGTTCTCCTCGCCACCACGCTCCTTCCCTGTCTGACCGCCGTGGTCGACGGGCCGGAGGTCGACGAACCAGAGGAGCTACCGCGCAGGACCTTCCTCGGCCAGGTCGTGGTCCAAGGAATCCACCTCCCGACGACGGAGCTACACGCTCAGGACCCGGACATCGAGGCCGAGCCCAACGAGGACCGGGAGAACGGTGAAGAGGGGGAGGACCGGGTGGGACAGGACGGACCGGCCGGAGCCGACGCCACCGCCCAGCAAGCACCGGTGGAGGCGTCGGCCATGGTCGATGGCCAGTACCGCCACGACCGGGCCCCCCGGGCGACGGCGGTCCGGACCACGGAAGGGATCGATGTGGATGGGCGTCTGGACGAGGGCATCTGGTCCGACGCTCCGGCGGTGACGGACTTCGTCCAGGAGGTGCCCTACGAGGGGCTGCCGGCGAGCGAGCGCACCGAGGTCCGCTTCGCCTACGACGACGATGCGATCTACGTCGCCGGAATGCTCTACGACTCGGAACCCGTCTCCGGCCGGCTCACCCGCCGCGACCAGGGACAGGGCGACTTCGACTACCTGATGATCCGGTTGGACAGCTTTCACGACCACGAGACGGCCTACGTCTTCGGCGTGAATCCCTCGGGCACGCTCCTCGACGCGGTTCTCGGCGCCGGGGGCGGTGGGCCCGGCGGAATCGGGGACCGGTCGTGGGATCCGGTGTGGACGTATGACGCTCGGGCCACGGGCGAAGGCTGGTCCTTCGAGCTGCGGATCCCGTTCAGCCAGCTCCGCTTCAGCCGTGCGAACGAGCAGGTCTGGGGCGTGCACATGACGCGGAACATCCATGGCGCCCAGGAGCGGAGCGTCTTCCCCTTCGTGCCGGTTCTGGAGACCGGCGGGCCCTCCCGGTACGCCCACCTGGACGGGATCTCGGGCATCGAGCCCGGCCAGCGGCTGGAGCTCCTGCCGTACGTCGCCGCCCGGGGGGAGTACCTCCAGCTGGACTCGCCCGACGGGGTCGGCTTCCCCGACCCGTACCGGAGCGGATCCGACCACTTCGCCGACGTGGGAATGGACCTCAAGTATCGACTGACATCCAACGTCACCCTCGATGCCACGGTGAATCCGGACTTCGGTCAGGTCGAGCTCGATCCCTCGGTCATCAACCTGACCGCCTTCGAGACCCGGTATCAGGAGCAGCGACCCTTCTTCGTGGAAGGAGCCGACATCTTCAACTTCGGCGAAGGGGGGCCGGCGGGTAGCACTGGAAGGGGCCCGCAGCTCCTGTACTCCCGCCGCATCGGGCGCGCCCCACAGGGATCGGTACCCTCGCAGGCGGCCTTCTCGGACCTGGCTTCCACGACGACCATCCTGGGAGCCGCCAAGGTGACCGGGCGAACTCCGAACGGCTGGTCCCTGGGATTCATGGAAGCGGTGACCGCCGAGGAAACGGCCGATTTCGTGGACGCCTCCGGCGATCCGGGTCGCGCCGTGGTCGAGCCCCTTTCCAACTATTTGGTCGGTCGGGTGCGCCGGCAGATCCACGGGGGTGAGACCCGCTTCGGCCTCATCGGCTCCGCAGTGAACCGGGACGTGGCCGGCACGGGGATGGAGGGGGCGCTCCATTCGGCAGCCTATTCGGGCGGTATCGACTTCGCCCACGAGTGGGCGAATCGGACATACCGCGTGGCAAGCACCTTGACCGCGAGCTACGTGGAGGGAGCTCCCGACGCGGTCTTGCGCACCCAGCGATCCTCCACCCGCTACTACCAACGCCCCGATGCCGGACATCTGGACCTGGACCCGGGGGCCACCTCCCTGGCGGGCTACTACGCCATGGTGGACGTGGCGAAGCAGGCCGGGGCGTTCGGCGCCAAGCTCGCCGTGGCCGCGGCCAGCCCGGGCTACGAGGTCAACGACATGGGATTCCAGTCGGCCTCGGACCGGATCATCATCGATACGAACTTCAGCTACAACGAGCCGAATCCGGGAGACTTTCTCCGTAGATGGGACGTCCGGGGAAGCCCCGACGCCATATGGAACTACGCCGGAGACCGGGTCTTCACGGAGATCAACGGAAACGTGAACATCCAGCTGCTCAACTACTGGGGTGGGGGCATTCGCCTGGCGTACAACCCCTCCACGGACGACGACCGCCTCACCCGCGGTGGCCCCATGGCGCGGAGTCCCTCCGGGTACTCGGGGAATTTTAATATGAATTCGGATTCCAGACGGGACGTCGTCGGGCGCTTGGGGTGGAGCTGGGCCACCGACGAGGGAGGATCCTGGAGCAGCGGGGCCGATCTGAACCTGACGGTGAATCCCAGCGACAACGTGGAGATCCGATTCGGCCCCAGCTTCATGCGTCGCTTCCAGGTGGCCCAGTACGTGACCTCCGTGGCCGACCCCCTGGCCACCGGCACCTTCGGCCGTCGCGCCATCTTCGCCGACCTGGAACAGACCACCGTCTCCTTCGACACCCGGGTCAACGTCACCCTCACTCCCGAGCTGTCCGTGCAGCTCTATGCGGAACCCTTCATGTCGTCCGGAGACTACAGCGGGCTCAAGGAGTTCGACCGTCCCCGAGCCTTCGACTTCCTCCGTTACGGGGACGACACGGGCACCATCACCCAGCAGCCCGACGGCCGCTACCGCGTCGATCCCGACGGAGCCGGCCCCGCCTCCGAGTTCACGGTGCCGAATCGGGACTTCAGCTACCGGAGCCTCCTCGGCAACGCCGTGCTTCGATGGGAGTGGCGGGAAGGGTCGACGCTCTATCTGGTCTGGCAGCAGCGGCGGATCGACGCGCTGAACAACCGGGGTCCCGATGGAAGCCTCTCCTGGGTCGGAGACTTCGACTTCGGCCGGGACGCGGGTGACATGTTCTCGACCCGGCCCGACAACATCTTCGTGGTCAAGGTGGATTACTGGCTGAATCCCTGAGCGACGCCCCTCTCGGCGGCAGCCGAGTCACGGACCGCCGAGCGGGGTCGAGCACGGGGTCCGTCGCGCTCCGGTCGGACAGCTAGCCCGGTCGCGACGGAACCGCGCCGAAGAGGAGGAGCAGCAGGGCCAGCCCGACGAGAATCGCCACCAGGATGCTGGTGAGCGTCCCCACCAGATAGTACTCGGCGAATCGGCGGTCCTTGAGCTCCTCGAATCGGGCGATGGACTTGGCGGCCAGGAGGAGGACGATGGCCGCCCACTGCCCGAGGACGATGAGGACCAGGGTGATGGTCCGCTCGAGAATCCCGATGAGGCGCCCGCTCCCCCGCAGCCCCGAGCTGGCGTCTTCCGCTTCTTCGAGGCCGGGGCTCAGAGTGGCAAGGACTCCGCTCACGATGGCCGCACCCCCGTTGGCCGTGAAGGCGAGGGCCGCCAGAAGGATCGCGACGACCTGCCATCCCCGCAGCCACTCGAGGGAGAGATGCGTGGCGAAGGGCCCGCTCCACTCCCGGAGGATCCAGAAGACCGCCAGGACGACGATCCCGTGGGCGAGCTGGTCGAGCAGAAATAGCCCCAGGGAGCCGGGACTTCGGAAGGGCCACCACGTCTTCGCGGCGTCGATCGCGGCATGAAGGACTCCGACGGAGATGCAGGCCGCGGCCACGGCCAGTCCCATGTGGGGCAGGAGAAGCAGGAGGTGGGCTGAGGTGACGACCATCACGTGGGACCCGAGGACGGCGGGGCGGCGCTTTCCGTCCACCATCCAGCGAGTCTGAAGGCCGAAGTCCCCCAGGATGTGCCCGGCGAAGAGGAGGAGCAGAACCGACGGCACGGCAGTCGCTGCGGCGAGAGGGGGCAGAGTGGCTTCCATGCGGTCCCGATTCCTCCCTACCGATTCCCGTTGGAGACCGGCTCCGATTCCGTGCCCAGCCATTCGAGGTATCGGCGCGCTGTCCTCTCACCCTCCACCACCACCGAGAACCGGGCCGAGTCCAGAGCCTTGCTCACCGCCTGGGGGGTGACGTCGTACAGGGCGGCCACGTCGATCTGCTTCCGCTCCCTCGCTTCCCGCACATAGCGCAACTGGGTGTCGGTCCAGGAGGACCGGAGGGTCCAGATCAGATTGAAGAGGGCGGAGAGGATCTCCCCGTGGGGAGCCTCGATTCCCCTCGCCACCAACCAGCGCCCCTCCGAGGCCGCGATCTCGACGGCCTCCCTGGCCCGATGGAGGCAAGGGCCGTCCATCATGGAAACGTCCTCGGACCAGTCCGTGCTCACCGTGCCCCGGCCGAGCCCCCAGGCCATGGGGACGGGGTGGAGGGCGTCGGCGATCCGGGTGACCACGTCCACGACGGCGTCGGGCTCGTGGAGAAGCCCCTGGACCTCGTCGCCGGCAATGAGCTTGACGGGGGTGGCGAGGGCAGCCTCGAGGCCTTCGTTCAACTCTTCCAGGACCCGCGTGAGCGTGCGCTGAACGGAGGCACGGTTCTCGAGCTCCCGAGACGAAACCACGTCTCCGGTCAAGGCGAAATACGCTGAAGCCCCTGCCGGGGGAGGACTTTCGGGGCTCTCCACTGCTCGCTCCATCGGTGCGCCTCCCACATCACATCCCGAGCGATCAACCCCTATCGGTTGATGGTGCCGACATCAACTTATATTCGTTGATTCCATGCAGGTCAACCGCAATCCACCGATGGTGTCACGGGGCCCGTCCATCCGCGAACCGCCAGAGGCACCGGACCACTGG